>DGNZ01000228.1 GCA_002389175.1 Rhodospirillaceae bacterium UBA4479
CGGACTCGACCATTGAAATGATAATCCGAAAACTGTCGACGTCGAAGGCGCTGGCCAGTTGAACTCCAGCATCTTTTGCGATGCGGTCAATGATAAGCCTTGGCCCGAACGGCCGGCTGGGCAACGCCAGCGGCAACCGTGATACGGCATTGATATCAATCTCCTCGCCATGATCAGGTAAACTTCCCGGTGGGCTAAGCAGCACAATATCCTCATAGAGCAGTTCCGTTGCATTCAGGTGATAGGCCGAAGGAGGCCCGTAAAGAAATGCTGCATCAAGATCGCCCGACTGCAGCCATTCCAAAAGATTGATGGAATAAGCCTCGCGCAGACGGATTGTGATGTCCGGCAATTCGGTTTGCGCGAATTCCAGCAATTGACCCGCAAAGGCTTCAGGTATTGTGGGCAGGATACCTAGGACCACTTGACCGCTGATTGTGGCATTCAGCGATTTGATGTCAAAGACCGATTGCTCCAGTTGATGGATCGGCCCCGAGATGCGCGACAGCAGTTCCTTGCCGGCCTCTGTTAGGTTCATGCCGCGCACATGGCGGTCAAACAATGGAACACCAACCTCATGCTCAAGCAACTTCACTTGCCGCGACAATGCGGGTTGAGCGATGCGCAGCCGATCCGAAGCTCGGCTGAGCGAGCCGCATTCCGCCACACAGATGAAGGTTTTGAGCTGTTTGATATCCATTGTGCCATGCCATCGAAAAATTATATAGAGGCTATAATAGCATTATTGTTTTTCGATCTTTGTCAATACCTCATCTTTCTCAAGCGTATGCGTGGTTTCTCGCGCAGTTAAGTCAGAGGGTACAATGGGTTTAGACAATGAACTTGATGGGACAGTTGTTGTATCGCTGGAGCAGGCGGTGGCCGCACCCTATTGCGGCCTTCTGCTGGCCGATGCTGGTGCTCGTGTCATCAAGATCGAGCGCCCCGAAGGGGACTTTGCCCGTGGATATGACGCGGGGGCCGATGGGCAAAGCGCGATCTTTGCCTGGCTCAACCGCGGAAAAGAATCGATTTGTCTGAACCTGAAAGACGTCGCCGATAATGATTTGATACGTCAGATCCTGCGCCAGGCAGATGTGTTCGTTTCCAATTTGGCCCCTGGTGCCGTTGATCGTATGGGATTGACCGGAGAGGCGCTACGGGTGGACAATCCTAGACTGATCACTTGCACCATATCGGGGTATGGTGACACAGGTGCGGCGGCAAGAAAGAAGGCCTACGATTTTCTGGTACAGGCAGAGAGCGGGATATGTTCGGTCACAGGCACAGAGGAGACACCTGCACGCGTAGGTATTTCGCTGACCGATCTATCGACCGGGCTCACCGCATTTTCAGCCATTCTGCGGGCATTGCTGCAACGCGGGCGAACCGGACAGGGCATCGACCTGAAGATCAGCATGTTCGATGTTATGGCCGATTGGATGAACATGCCGTTGCTGGCGCACCGTTACATGGGAGGCGCACCTGGCCGAACAGGTTTGCAGCATTCCTTTATTGCACCTTACGGCGCATTTATCTGCGGTGATGGCGGCCAGGTGTTGTTGTCGGTACAAAGTAACCGCGAATTCGCGGCCCTATGCAAGGATGTGTTGAACAAGCCCCACTTGTCACAAGACCCGAGATTTCGGGAAAACCCGGAACGCTATATCAATCGCGCGGCTTTGGATGCGATTGTGACCGATACCTTCTCAACGCTAGACACACCCAGTGTTCTCGCAAGATTGGATGCCGCCAAGATTGCCAATGGGCGCTTGAATTCGGTCGCAGACCTGACTAGCCACCCGTTCTTGACAAATACAAGGGCGAGTATCGGAGATGTCGAAATCGATATGGCAGCCCTCCCCGTTCACACGCGCGGCGGAAACCCGATTTCGGTTCCTGCGCTCGGAGAAGACAGTGAATTCATTCGTGCTGAATTCGCGCAAATCTCTAAAACAAAGGCAATATGATGACCTATGAGCTTGATCACCCTGAAGTTCGCGAAGGCGTTGCGCGCCTCTGTTTGGATTTCCCCGGCACCTACTGGCAGAAATGCGACCGCGAGCAGGCGTATCCCTCTGAATTTGTCGCCGCGTTGACGCAAGCCGGATACTTGGCTGCGCTTGTTCCTGAAGAGTTCGGCGGCCTGTCTCTGCCAATTTCGGCCGGTGCCGCTATTTTGGAGGAAATCCATAGGGCGGGGTGCAACGCCGGCGCCTGTCACGCGCAGATGTACACGATGGGGACGGTCCTGCGTCACGGCTCCGAAGATCAGAAACAACGATACCTCCCCCAGATCGCCGAAGGGTCATTGCGGCTGCAAGCCTTTGGCGTGACGGAGCCCACAAGTGGGACCGACACCACTGCCCTCAAATGCACCGCTCGGCGTGAAGGCGACACATATTTTGTGAATGGTCAGAAGATCTGGACCAGCCGAGCAGAATACTCAGATCTTTTGCTGCTGCTGGCCCGTACGACGCCGCGTGATCAGGTGGCCAAAAAGACAGATGGGTTGTCTGTATTTCTTGTTGATATGCGTGAGGTGCGAGGGAAATCTCTGACCATCCGCCCCATTCGAACCATGATGAACCATGCCACGACCGAGCTTTTCTTTGACGACATGCCGGTGCCCGACGCCAATCTCGTGGGTGAAGAAGGCAAGGGGTTTAGGCACATTCTTTCTGGCATGAATGCAGAGCGGATTCTTGTGAGTGCCGAATGCATTGGCGATGCCAAATGGTTTATTGAACGGGCGTCACGCTACGCCTCGGATCGAGAGGTATTTGGCCGTCCCATTGGTCAGAACCAGGGTATACAGTTTCCCATTGCACGGGCTTACAGCCAAATGCGCGCAGCAGAATTGATGCTGCGCGAAGCCATTCGGCTTTACGAGGCGGGCGGCAATCCGGGAGAGGAAGCGAACCTTGCTAAACTGCTGGCTGCCGATGCCAGCTGGGCTGCTGCTGAAGCCTGCGTACAGACCCATGGCGGCTTCGGTTTTGCCGAGGAGTACGATGTTGAGCGTAAGTTTCGTGAATCCCGATTGTATCAGGTGGCACCGATTTCGACCAATCTGATCCTGAGCTATCTGGCTGAGCATGTCCTTGATATGCCGCGGTCCTATTGAGGCGGCAGATGACAAAACGCACGAATATCACTGATGCAATTGTCGAATTCATCACCGAGGCGCCGGATACCGATGTGCCAGATTCTGCGCGGGATATCTTTCGGCTGTCACTGGTCGATTGGGTGGCCGTGGCCTTGGCGGCCCGGGACGAACCCGTCAGCCAGATCACGCGGGGGACTGCCGAAGAGGATGGGGGAAATGAGCAAGCTTATGCAATCGGCTTGAACCAGCGCCAACCTGCGCGGGCCGCGGCGCTTGTCAATGGGACCACGAGCCATGCCTTGGATTACGATGATACGCATTTCGCCTCGCTGGGGCATCCTTCCGTTGCCGTCATTCCTGCGGCACTTGCGATTGCAGACAAGCTAGGGGCTAGCCCCAAGGCGTTCGCGGATGCCGCCCTTCGGGGCATGGAACTGGCGGTGCGAATTGGTATCTGGCTGGGTCGTGATCATTACCACACGGGCTTTCATGTCACCCCAACGGCTGGCACGTTTGGGGCTGCGATGGCTTCGGCCCGTTTGCTGGGCTTGTCGGCGGATCAAACGCGCAGCGCGTTGGGATTGGCGGCCTCGACGGCTGGTGGCGTGAAGGCACAGTTTGGCACCATGGGCAAACCCTTCCATGCCGGGATCGCAGCGGCGAACGGGGTAGAAGTGGCGCTGTTGGCAAGCCGTGGATTGAGCGCCGCACAACAGGGGCTTGAAGGCGAACAGGGCTACGGCGAAACACATCATTGCAGGTTTGACGATTTTGCCTTTGATGGGCTGGGCGAAACCTACCTCTTTGAAAATGTAAGCCACAAATTTCACGCCTGTTGCCACGGTACTCACGCTGCTCTGGAGGCGTTGATCAGTCTTCGCAACGAGCATTGGATACGCCCTGCAGAAATAGAAGAGATCGAGATCACGGTGCACCCACAATATCTGGACATCTGCAACATCACAAATCCTGATACCGGACTGGAGGCTAAGTTCAGCTACCAAATGGTTGCGGCGCTGGTGATGCACGAGCATGATACTGCGCGGATGGATACGTTCAACGATGCGGTGTGTCAGGATGCCAAAATTCTTGCGCTACGCGACCGTGTGCGCGTAAAGACAACCTTGCTGATGGCCGAAAGCGCTGCTGGGGTACGTATAGTTCTCAAAGGCGGAACGGTCGTGACGCGCGGGCATGATCTGATCGCGCAGCAAGAATATGAGATTCGCGAAGAACGGGTACGCGCGAAAGTTGCCAGCCTTCTGGGTGATGCGACGGCCGATACACTGTGGCAGGAAGTAGCCCAAATGACCGAGCTTCCATCGAATTGGATGCAATGCCACCTGGCAGAAACAAGCGATTGAAATGGATACCCAATGACTGCCCATAAGCCCCGGCCGCGCCGCAGCTTTATCTTCACACCAGGCTTACGGCCCGACATGTTTCCCAAGGCATTGGCGTCGGGGTCAGATATTGTCTGTGTCGAGCTGGAAGACGGGATTGCCCCGAAGGACAAGGCAGAAGCGCGGCAAAGAGCGCTTGCGCTGTTTGAAACTTCTCAGGTTGATGACGGCGTGGAACGGATCGTACGGATCAATTCCATACGCGAGAGGTTCGGGATCGAGGATGTAAACGCGATCCTTGCCACGGATACGCCGCCCTTTGGCTATGCCCTGTTTGCACTCAAGGCCGCATCGCCTTCTTTGCCCATGGGCAAGACATATCGCGCGGCCTGGGCCGTCGTCGCAATTTTCACGCTCGCGATTACTATACTCTATCTTGTTCCGGGTATAGTTACACTTGTTCCTTCCCTACTGTGAGAAACCCACATGACCGAATACACTAGCTACGATCTTGTTGAATGGGGCCAACCTTTTGAAAAACGCAGCAACGACCTGCCAACGCCCGCCGGTTCAGAAGTCCTGATCAGGGTTACTGCCGCTGGTTTGTGCCATTCGGACCTGCATGTGCAAAAGGGATTCATGGATCTGGGTGAAGAGGGCCGCCTGACCTTTGCCGAGCGGGGTGCGCAGTTGCCCATGACCTTCGGGCACGAAATTGCCGGTCTGGTTGAGGCCATTGGACCGGACGTCAAAGACATGCGTGTTGATCAGCAAGTATTGGTCTTCCCATGGATTGGCTGTGGCACCTGCGAGGCGTGCCTCGAAGACCGCGAAAGCGATTGTGCCGCTATGCGGATCATCGGATTGAAACAAAGGGGCGGGTTTGCAACCCACTGTTTGATCGAACACGAGAAATTCCTCGTGGATATCGACGGGCTGGAGGCGGCTGATGTGGTGCCGCATGCCTGTTCCGGCATCACTGTCTACAATGCGCTTGAGAAAATGGGCGCGCTCAGGGATGGTGAATGGATGGCGATCATGGGCTGTGGTGGGCTGGGCATGAATGCGGTGGCGATTGCGCGCGCCCTGGGCATCACCAACGTTATTGCTATTGATATTGACAACGACAAACTTGAAACCGCGCTAGAGATGGGGGCGGCCAAGACGTTGAATGCTGGCTGCGACGATGCTGTGTCGCAATTGCAAGAGATGAGCAAGGGCCGCCTCATGGGTGTGATCGATACATTCGGCGGGGCATCAACCGGCCGCATTGCCGTGCGCGCGCTGGCCAAGACGGGGCGCTACATTGTCGTTGGGCAAGCTGGCGGAGATTTCAAGATGCCGCAGGTTTGGTTGCCACAAAAGGCCATGACAGTGCGCGGGAGCCACGTGGGGAACTCGCCGCAGCTAAGGGCAATCATTGAGATGGTGCGCGCTGGTAAGATCAGGCAAATGCCGATCGAGCGGCGACCGCTCTCGGGCATCAATCAAGCCGTTGAAGATCTGAAGGCGGGGCGCGTGTCCGGCCGCATTGTCTTTCAACCCGAAACCTGAGGCAGACATGAAAAAGTATAACCACTTCATCAATGGCGGATCGGTTCCCCCCGCGTCGGGCACCTACTTTGACACTGACAACCCCTATACAGGTGAAGTCTGGGCGCAGGTGGCGCGCGGGAACACACAAGACGTGGATCGCGCCGTTGCTGCGGCCAAAGCTGCGTTTGAAGGCGGCGACTGGGCCGCCCTGCGCCCAACAGCCAGGGGCAAATTGCTGGTGCGTCTGGCCGAGATTGTCGAGCGAGAGGCCCCTCGTCTGGCCGAGCTGGAAGTTCGTGATAATGGCAAGCTAATCGCCGAAATGGGCGCGCAAACGAAGTATCTTGCCGAGTGGTATCGCTATTTTGGCGGCCTCGCCGACAAGGTAGAAGGGGCTGTTTTGCCTGCCGACCGCCCCGGTATCTTCAACTACACCAAGCACGAACCTTTGGGGGTCGTGGCCTTGATCACGCCCTGGAACTCTCCACTCTTGTTGTTGGCGTGGAAACTTGCACCCGCACTGGCAGCGGGCAACACGGCCGTGGTGAAACCGTCAGAATTTACATCCGCTTCATCATTGGAATTCGTGGAGTTGATTAAGGAAGCCGGTATCCCTGACGGCGTTGTCAATTGCCTCACAGGGTTCGGGCAAGAGGTGGGCGCACCACTGGTTGAGCACCCGGATGTTGCCAAGGTGGCCTTCACCGGCTCCGATTTTGCCGGGCAGAAAATTTACGAGGCGGCTGCGAAGAAGATCATGCCTGTCACGCTTGAGCTGGGCGGAAAATCGCCCAACATTGTGTTCGAAGATGCCGATTTTGAAGCCGCCGTCATGGGAGCTATTTCCGGCATATTCGCCGCAACCGGCCAGACCTGCATTGCTGGATCACGCCTCTTGGTGCAACGCTCCATCCATGACAAATTCTTGAAACGGTTGATCGAAGTCGCAGGTGAGGCCACGATCGGTGATCCGATGTCGATGGAAACCCATGTTGGTCCGGTCACGACCAAGCCGCAGTTTGAGAAGGTGCTGCATTACATCAACGTCGCCATTGAGGATGGCGCAAAATGTGTTCTGGGTGGCAAACCGTTTAGCGGAGAAGGCATCAAGGGTACGCGATTCATCGAGCCTACGATTTTCGCTAATGTCACCAACGACATGCGCATCGCGCAGCAAGAAGTGTTTGGCCCGATCTTGTCCGTTATTGCTTTTGACACCGAAGAGGACGCCATTCGCATCGGCAACGATATCGACTTCGGTCTCGCAGCCGGGGTTTGGACATCAAACATTGGCCGGGCCATGCGGATGTCGGACCAGCTGAAAGCTGGCACTGTCTGGGTGAACACATACCGCGCGGTCAGCTTCATGTCTCCCTTTGGCGGCTACAAACGCTCTGGCCAGGGCCGTGAAAGCGGTCAGGATGCCATCCATGAATTCCTGCAGGTAAAATCTGTCTGGATCGCCCATGAAACCTCTGCCGCCAACCCATTTATCATGCGTTAGCAATCACATCAGGACCGAACATATGCACGAAACTATCCTCCGATACCGCTACACGATCAAGGCACTCCCGGTCGAAGACCGCAGGCCAATCGAGCTGTCCGACACAATGAAGCCGCATCCGTTGTCCTATATGGAGCTGCCCTTTGATCCGGAATATTCGGCTTATAATCAGCGGATGACGCCCGAGCGCCTGAACAACGTGACCGATGACGAACAATACTGGGCCGTTCGGCAAAAAGTCATCTTTCGCAACACCGGCGAATTTCCGGTTGAGATTTCCGGACCTGATGCCGAAGCCTTCGCCAACTATGTCTTTGCCCGCGATGTGTCCCGCGTGAAGGTTGGGCGGTGTTCCTACAATTTTGCACTTTATCATGATGGAACAATAATCACCGATGGGGTGTTGCTGCGGCTGGCAGATGACAAGTTTTGGATGGCTCAGGCTGATGGTGAGCTCACCAAATGGTACAAAGCACATCTTGGCGATCTGGACGTGACCATTTCCGACCCTGACGTTTGGGTGACGCAGATACAGGGGCCAGAGTCGATGAACGTTCTGCGTGACGTCATCGATGGTGAATTTCCGGAACCCTGGCGTTACTTTGATATCGCTGAGGTGACCATTGCGGGTGAACCCGTCATCATCACCCGAACAGGGTTTAGCAATGAACTGGGTTGGGAATTCTATTTACGACCCGAAAATTGCGCTGAAAAGATCGGCGAGGCCATTTGGCAGGCTGGCCAGGCATACGGCATGATCCTGACCGGCACGCCGGTCTTTCGTGCCCGCCGGATTGAGGCTGGACTTCTGAGCCAGGCCGACTTTTTAGGGTGCACCCCATACAAAGCAGGGCTGGGTCACTTTTTGCATATGGACAAAACCAAGTTTATTGGTCGCAAGGCGCTGGAGACGGTCGATACCCGATCCTACACCTTTGGATTGCGCGTTCGCGGCGGCACCGCAAAACGCGGCAGAATGATCACGGTAAGCGGCAAAGTAGTGGGCGATGTGGCCTCTTCCAGCTGGTCACCCTATCAGCAATGCGGCGTTGCGATCGTGCATATGGATGACCTGGATATGGGACCTGGCACAGACGTGAGCGTTCACTGCATCGACGGCAACACGTACTCGGCACAAATCTGCTCCTTACCCATGTATGATGAGGCAGGGGACATTGTCCGTGGCCGGGGCAATGAGGGTCCAGCGGGCCCTGAACCTTGGCAGCAGTGATTGAGCCAAGAAATCGCGGCTATCGCCAAATTTTCAGAGGCTCTGTCCTCAAAAGTTTGATTTGAGTGACAAGGACGACAGCTACCGGGAATGCGTGGTGCTGTCAGACTAATGAGAACTCGCATCGGATTGCTGGCGCAGCCTGAATCTATGCGCTCAATAGTTGGCGCCACCCGGAGAGAGTATCAGTACGGTTTGGCTTGAAATTGATGTGCTTAATAGTTTGCCTGACCTTACTCAGAAGGACCGCTTGCG
>DGNZ01000138.1 GCA_002389175.1 Rhodospirillaceae bacterium UBA4479
CCAGATCTTGATGTTGCAGGCGATTTTGCCTTCGGTCATTACACGCACGAGAAAAATCCAGTGACCTGCCGCGCGGCCCTGACCACAATTGAAATCATCGAAGACGAAAATTTGGTCGAACATGCTGCCGAGGTAGGTGCCCATGCGATGGAACGCCTTCAGGAGATGAAATCCCGACATACTGTCGTCGGGGATGTTCGCGGGCGCGGGTTCCTCATGGGAATCGAATTGGTTAAAAGCAAAGCAGACAAAGAAGCGGCAGATGACTTGGCCGAGGATGTATTCTATCGGTGCCTTGATGCGGGACTTTCCTTCAAGCTGACAATGGGGAATACGATTACCCTGACCCCGCCACTCATTTTGACCAAGGATCAAATGGATTTCGCCTTGGACACAATAGATAGCGCAATTTCTGATGCGTCTCGTGCGCATGGGCTTGCCTAGACCAACAGCATCGCGCAAAAAGAATTATGATAAAAATCGTCCGCACAGACCAAGAACTTGAATGCCCTGTCATCGACAAAACCCTTATCGATAAAGGCATGGATTTGGTCCTGCTGCCCGATGAAATCGATGAGGATGCGCTGATTGAAGCCGTTCGCGATGCTGACTTGCTGCTGATGTGCTACACACCGATTACCGAAAACGTCATCAATGCAGCCAGCAAACTTAAAGCCATCGTCAAATACGGCGTAGGCATTGATGCCATTGATATTGAAGCAGCAAAGGCACGCGGCATCCCCGTCGTGAACATTCCTGAATATGCCGAGCGTACGGTTGCCGAGGGTGCCTTCACCCTGATGATCGCATTGGCAAAACGCCTGATCCCCATGGACCGGGCAATGCATGCCAACGATTGGATCTGGCCTGAAACGGCGTGGCGTGGCGCTGACATTGCCGGGAAAACGGTTGGATTGATCGGTGCTGGTAAGATTGCCCAATCGATGGCGCAGATGGCTGGTGCAGGATTTGGCGCCCGGGTCATTGGTTATTCCCCTCATTCATCGCCAGAACGAATGCGTGAAAACGGGATAAAGCCTATTGAAAGCCTCAACCAGGTCATGGCCGAGAGCGACTTTGTATCGATCCATTGCGTTCTGAACGATGAAACCAAACATCTGATCGGACGAGATCAACTCGCTGCGATGAAACAAAGTGCGTATCTGATTAATACAGCACGGGGTGCCATTGTTGATGAGATGGCGTTGCTAGACGCATTGCAGAATGGTCGAATTGCGGGGGCAGGTCTTGATGTCTATAGCCGAGAACCCCTCAATCAAACTGATCATCCGCTGCGCGCGCTTTATGATATGGACAATGTGATTTTACTGCCGCATCTGACGTTCTTCACAGAAGACGCGATGGATCGATTGGAACAAGAAACTTTGGACCGATGCTTCGAAGCCCTCGAAGGACGTCCCGTATTAGTAAAGTCGACGGACCCGCGCCTTCGCGGTCAAACTAAGGGTGTCGCATTCTCTGACACCTAAAGCTCAGGTCTTCTTTCCAACCATTTCGATGGCCATATCCCAAAACGCAGATACTACGCGCATATTCGATCGGTTCCCTAAGCACACCAAATACTCGTGCATCGGAAGTTCACAATTTTTAAGCTCAAGCATCTCTAACCTTGAATCGAAACCAAACTCAGGCTTAGACACAAAACCAATACCATTACCTGTTGCGACGGCTTCGCGAATACTTTCCCGCCCTTCGACTTCCATGAGGTTGCCTTGTTTGAGTTTCAGGCGTGCAAACTCGTCTTCGATCAATTGTCGCGTTGTTGATCCCCGTTCGCGCAAGACCAATGGCTGACCTTCTAATTCGGAAAACCGAATCGATTTTCGCGACGCCCATGCGTGATCTTTTGAAATCACTGCCACCAACGGATCATCGCGCAAACTGACAATATTTAGACGTTCATCATCTGGCACGCGCGAAAACACACCAATATCAGATTTGAAATCGAACAGATGGCGTAAAATTTCCTCTGAGTTACCGATCTTGATGTTCACGTTGACGCCGGGGTATCGATCTCGGAATTTTCGGACAATCTTTAGGATATGGAATGGCGCATCTGCCGAGAGCGTTAGATTTCCCGTCAGCAGGTCCTGCGTTTCTTGCAAAAACTCCATGGCCTCAGATTCACACTCAAACATCCTGGTCGTGATCAGCAGCAAATGCTTCCCCGCCTCGGTCATCGTGACAGATCGACTATTTCGATTGAACAGCAGAATATCAAAGTCGATTTCTAGCTTTCGCACTTGATCAGAGAGCGTAGGTTGGGTGAGATGCAGATGCTCCGCCGCTTTGGAGAAACCACCCTGCGTAGCGACAGCATGAAAGGCACGAAGTTTCGAATAATGCATAGGCTCAGTCTATAAGAACCATTGTTATTAGTGATTTGACGAATGCTACGGCACTACAGTTACACTGATCAAGGTATCATGCTGATCTCTCGATCTAGGTTGGTGAGGTATTTCATAAAACTATAAAAAAATTTGGGTGGATTTATCGGTTCATTGGGCAAACACTTCATTTTGTCTGTTTTTATTGACGAGAAATTCGAACGCGTCAGATATTCGCAAGAGCATCAGCGCAACAATCAGGGAGTTACAATATGAAAGCGACGTCTTTTTCAAAACTTGGCCTCGGCTTCGCCGCAGCCGCAGCAATCGGCGTGATGAGCGCAGGCATTGCGCACGCTAAAACAGATTTGCTGGTCTATACGGCTGTCGAAGCTGACGAACTCAAAGGCTTCAAAAAAGCCTTCGAGGAAGACTATCCAGAGATCAACATCAAATGGGTTCGTGATTCCACGGGGATCATCACATCGAAGCTATTGGCTGAGAAAGAAAATCCAAAGGCCGACATCGTCTGGGGTGTCGCTGCCACCAGCTTGTTGCTTCTCAGCACACATGACTATTTCCAAGGCTACGCGCCAAAGGGTGTCGAAAAACTTGATAAGCTATACTACGACACAAAAAACCCCACGCCACTCTGGGTTGGTCAACGTGCCTGGATCGCATCGATCTGCTTCAACACAGTCGAAGGTGAAAAGTACAAGCTGCCCGTGCCTGCAACATGGGATGATCTGACTAAACCTGTATACAAGGGTCATGTGATCATGCCGAACCCGAACTCCTCGGGGACTGGTTTCCTGGATGTTTCGTCATGGATCCAAATCAAAGGTGAAGATGCTGCATGGAATTACATGGACGCACTTCACACCAACATCGCACGCTACACCCATTCTGGTTCTAAGCCGTGCAAATTGGCTGCCAAGGGTGAAATTCCGATCGGTGTTTCGTTTGCATATCGTGGTGCAAAGTCCAAAAACGCAGGCGCTCCGCTTGAAATTGTAGCACCATCCGAAGGCGTTGGCTGGGATTTGGAAGCTTTTGCTATCGTCAGCAACACCAAAAACCTCGAAGCTGCGCGTGCGTTGGCTGATTGGTCCGTAACGGAAAAAGCGAACCGCATTTACAACGAAGCCTATGCGGTCGTTGCAATGCCTGGGATTGCCAAACCGGTGAAAAACTTCCCAGAAAACATCGATAAGAAAATGATCAAGAACGACTTCCAATGGGCTGCAGACAATCGCATCCGTATTTTGGATGAATGGCGGAAACGCTATGACGGCAAATCTGAACCTAAGTAAGACAATCGTCTTTTCGTAGGTTATCATTTCTACCCCGGCCCCTTTGGGGTCGGGGTAATTTGTTTAAGCAATAAATAAATTCTGCGGCAACGACCAAAAGGCACCAAGACATGAGCGATGCAAACGAGAGCGTATACCTTCGGGTCAAGAACTTAACGAAAAAGTTTGGCGATTTTGTTGCTCTCGACAGCGTTTCCCTTGATGTCCACGAAGGCGAGTTCGTCTGCTTTCTTGGACCATCAGGGTGCGGCAAAACCACACTCCTTCGCGCCATTGCAGGATTGGATATTCAAACCAGCGGTATTGTGGAACAAGCTGGTCAGGATATTTCCCCGTTACCTCCCAGCGAACGTGATTTTGGTATTGTCTTCCAGTCTTACGCCCTTTTCCCGAACCTGAATGTCATTCGAAACATCAGTTATGGCCTTGAAAACAAAAAGATGCCGCGCGCTGAGATTGATACACGCGTAAATGAGCTCTTGGAATTGGTTGGACTAGTCGAGCACCGCACGAAATACGCATCGCAATTATCTGGCGGCCAGCAACAGCGCGTTGCCCTCGCCCGGGCTTTGGCGACTTCGCCAGGATTGCTTTTGCTAGATGAGCCACTCTCCGCATTGGATGCAAAGGTGCGTGTTCACTTAAGGCACGAAATCAAACAACTCCAACACAAGATCGGCATCACGACCATCATGGTCACGCACGATCAAGAAGAAGCGCTGGCCATGGCGGACCGCATCGTTGTGATGAACCATGGCACCATCGAACAAGTTGGATCACCAACAGAAATTTATGCGAACCCCGCATCGCCCTTTGTGGCTGACTTTATCGGCACGACAAACTTCCTAGGCGGCGAAGTATTAGAGAATGGGCAAGTCTCCGTGGCTGGTGTTTCGATGAGCGGTGGCAACGATGTTTCCAAATTCAATATCGGTGAAAAAGTCACCATATGTGTACGACCCGAAGATGTTCTCGTCACAGATGAGGAAGCATCAGGTGCCAGTGCATTCTCTGTCACTGTGACAGATGTTGAATTCTTGGGCTCATTCCATCGCTGCCACTTAAGACCTAATGATGGTGACGGTACAGATTTCCGCGCTGATCTGTCAGCCAATCGTGCCCGAAACTTAGACGTGAGAGAGGGTCGTATTCTTCACGCTTTCCTCCCCGAAGAATTCATCCGTCTCTATCCAGAAGCTCGTGACGGCAATCATGGATAACACCAAAACGACAACGCAATCCTTGTCCGCGCCAATTATCAAGCCCAAGGTTTCGTCCGAAGACTGGATCATGCGCGCTGTCCTGGTCGGGATTGCGCTTTACCTAAGCATTACGATCCTGTTTCCGCTTTATGCGATCTTATCTAAGAGTTTCCAGAGCGGGGACGGTGCTTTCGTCGGGCTTTTGAACTACGTTAAATTCTTTTCCACGCCTTCGCTTTTTTGGTCTATCCAAAACAGCTTAACTGTGACGCTGACCGTCAGCGTTATCGTTGTTACGCTGGCATTCATTTTCGCCTACGCACTCACGCGTTCTTGCATGCCGTTTAAAAGCTTGTTCAAGGGGATCGCGCTGATCCCTATTTTGATGCCATCGCTGTTGCCTGCGATCTCGCTTGTATATCTGTTTGGCAACCAGGGCATCATAAAATCGTGGCTTTTAGGATACGAGATTTATGGCCCCATAGGCATCGTCATTGGTGCCAGTTTTTTTGTTTTCCCACATGTTTTGACGATCATGCTGATCGCAATGGCGAATTCTGATGCCCGTCTGTACGAAGCGTCTGATGCACTGGGTGCTAGCAAGGTCAAAACGTTCTTCACCGTGACATTGCCAAGTGTCAGGTATGGCTTGGTTTCTGCATTCTTTGTCTGCTTTACCCTCGTGATCACCGATTTCGGGATCCCGAAAGTGATTGGTGGCCAATACAACGTGCTTGCAACTGATATTTATAAGCAAGTCATCGGTCGTCAAGATTTTGAAATGGGTGCCGTCGTCAGCATGGTCCTATTGCTACCCGCCGTCCTTGCGTTCACGGCGGACCGTATCGTCCAAAAACGACAAGTGGCGCTTTTATCGGCACGTGCAGTCCCGTATGAGCCCAAGCCCAATCGCATGACTGATGGAATATTTCTAGCATTCTGTTGCGTGATCGCCGTCATTATCCTGACCATTCTGGGAACGGCCGCTTTCGCGTCTTTCGCAAAATTCTGGCCCTATGACCTCACCCTTTCATTGCGACACTACGACTTCGACCTGATGGATGGTGGCGGGTGGGATGCATACTTTAATTCCATCGAATTGGCAGTATGGACGGCTGTCATTGGCACCGTGATGGTGTTTACGGGTGCGTATTTGGTTGAGAAAAGCAAAGGCTTTCACTCGGGTCGGACGGCAATGCAACTGTTGTGCATGATTCCGATGGCGGTGCCAGGGCTCGTCCTTGGACTTGCTTACGTGTTCTTCTTTAACTCACCTAATAATCCGCTCGGATTTATTTATCACACCATGCCGATTCTGGTGATTTGCACGATAACCCACTTCTATACGGTGGCCCATCTGACAGCCGTCACTGCATTGAAACAAATGGATGCCGAATTTGAGAGTGTATCATCCTCATTGAAAGTACCGTTCTATCGAACATTTATCCGAATAACGGTCCCTGTTTGTCTGCCCGCAATACTTGATATTTCGATGTATATGTTCGTCAACGCAATGACCACAGTGTCGGCCGTTGTATTCCTGTATTCTCCAGATACCGCGCTGGCATCGGTTGCGATCTTAAATATGGATGATGCGGGCGACGTCGCCCCCGCTGCGGCCATGGGTATGATGATCGTCGGCACCGCAGCAGCTGTCAGACTTGTGCATGCGCTTTTAACCAAGGGAATCTTAGCCAAGACACAGGCTTGGCGATATCGACAAGACCTATAGATTGTATTTGAATTAACGATTTGACGAATGCATCGGTCTTCTTGGAAACTCTCATCAACAGCGCACCCATTTATCACCTTGATCATTTTGATCAGGCTTAAACGAGAGAGTTTAGATTGATGACACTGACACCCGGCGACCCACGGTTACTGACCCCTGGCCCCCTGACGACATCTGTCGAAACAAAAGAAGCCATGCTTCATGACTGGGGATCGCGCGATCAGGCATTTATTGATACCAACGCAAGAGTCCGCACGAAACTTTTAGAAATCGCGCATGCATCGGACACACACGTATGTGTCCCTCTGCAAGGCAGCGGTACGTTCGTCGTAGAGGCGTCATTAGGCACATTGATCCCAAAGGACGGCAAAGCCTTGATTCTGATCAACGGTGCGTACGGTCATCGCATGGCAAAAATTCTGACTTATACCGGACGCGCGTTCGAAATTATGGAGACCCCCGAGGACACGCCCCCAGACACGGCACAGCTGACGATCAAATTGGCTAGCGACGCATCGATCACACACGTATTGGTCGTTCATTGCGAAACCACGTCTGGCATCCTCAATCCTATCGAGGACGTAGCCAATATCGTTAAAGATGCCGGACGGTCTTTAATCATCGACGCAATGAGTGCGTTTGGCGCCATCATGCTAGATTCTCGCGACATTCATTTTGATGCCCTTATGGCGTCATCGAATAAGTGCCTAGAAGGTATTCCTGGAATGGGGTTTGCCCTCATACGCCAATCGGTTTTGGAAACGTGCGAAGGCAACGCACATTCATTAGCGTTAGATCTTTATGACCAATGGAAAGCCATGGAAGGGAACGGCCAATGGCGCTTCACGCCTCCTATCCATGTCATCGTTGCCTTTGATAAAGCCATTGAACAGTTTGAAACCGAAGGCGGCGTCGATGGCAGATATGCGCGCTATTCAAACAATTGCCAAATCCTGGTAGATGGCATGGGTAAGTTGGGTTTTGAGACCCTGCTTCCATCTGAATTACAGGCCCCGATTATCGTGACATTTAAAATGCCAGCGGATCCCGCTTTTGACTTTCAGGTATTATATGATCAGGTCAAAGATCGTGGATTTGTCTTATATCCTGGCAAGTTAACGGTCGCACCAAGCTTCCGTGTCGGCTGCATTGGCCATTTGGGTGCTGATGACATGAACGAAGCGCTCAGTGTTATGAGCGACGTGTTGGCCGAGTTAGGTGTTCGGAACGGCGCATCCGTCGCCGCTGAATGAAAAATCACGTTGCTCAGTCGCAATAACGAACAATGCATCAGCCTGCAATTATTTCACATAGATTTTATCTATCAATCACATAGCTATTAGCGATTTGACATATACTTGAGCAATCATGGATATTTCTATTCAATCTTCAGCGTTTAACTGAAACACAGATACTAGATTAGGACCGCAAGATGACACCATCGAATGAAACCCCGGCATCAATCAGCGTAAACGGACGCACCTATGCATGGCCAAAGCAGCCACTCGTCGTGGTTTGTATCGATGGTTCTGAGCCGGATTATATCGAAGAAGCCATTGCGGGCGGGCACATGCCGTTCCTGGCCGAGAAAATTAAGGGCGGTTCTGATCTTCGCGCAGACTGCGTGGTCCCTAGCTTTACCAACCCAAACAATTTGTCGATTGTCACCGGGCAGCCGCCTGCTGTTCACGGCATTTCAGGCAACTTCTTCTTGGACCCAGATACGGGCAAAGAAGTCATGATGAATGACCCAAAATTCCTGCGCGCAGAGACGATCTTCAAGGCCTTCCACGATGCTGGTGCCAAAGTCGCAATCGTAACGGCAAAAGACAAACTTCGCCGACTGCTAGGGCATGGCCTTGATTTCACATCTGGCCGGGCGGTTTCGTTCTCAAGCGAAAAAGCGAACGAGACCACGATGGCCGACAACGGCATCGAAGATGCCCAGGCGATGGTCGGGCGTGATATCCCAGATGTCTATTCCGCAGAACTATCCGAATTCATTTTCGATGCCGGCGTAAAGCTAATGGAAAGCATGCGCCCCGATCTGATGTACTTATCGACAACCGATTACATCCAACACAAACATGCCCCCGGCACACCTGTCGCCAATGCGTTTTATGCGATGATGGATAGTTACTGGGCCAAGCTGGATGCCATGGGTGCGTTGCTTGCCATGACAGCCGATCACGGCATGAATGCAAAATTCGGCGCCGACAATCAGCCTGACGTGATCTACTTACAAGAGGTCTTGGACGAGATGCTGGGAGCCGATGCCGCTCGGGTGATTTTGCCGATCACCGATCCCTATGTGGTCCATCACGGTGCCTTGGGATCATTCGCAACCGTTTATCTTTCCGATGGTGTTGATCAAGCCAGTACAATGGAAAAACTTTCCAAATATCCGGGCCTTGCCAACGTCTATTCAAAAGAAGAAGGCTGCGCTGAGTTCCAACTGCCAACCGACCGCCTGGGCGACATGATTGTCGTGTCTGACAAGCACAAAGTGCTCGGCACATCATCAGATCGACACGATCTGACACAACTCAAAGAACCCTTACGGTCACACGGTGGCGTCAGTGAACAACGCGTTCCTCTGATCATCACCCGCCACGCCGACGTGGCTGCAGATCGCCACTTACGTAATTTCGACATCTTTGATGTCGCATTGAATCACACAGCTTAAATTAGCGACGGGGAGGAAACCATGGACGCTTCAACGAGACCTATTATCAAAGAAGCAATGCGGATCGGCGGTCGTAAAGTCGAAACCACTGACGTCATCGAAGTTCGCTATCCGTATACCAACGAAGTGATCGGGACGGTCCCCGCTGGGAATGCAGAACATGCGCGCGAAGCGTTTGAGATTGCAGCCAACTACACGCCTAAGCTGACGCGCTATGAGCGCCAACAGATTCTATTCCGTGCCGCAGAACTGATCCGCGAACGTCGTGAGCAGATCGCAGAAGTCCTGACGCTGGAACTCGGCATCTGCAAACAGCATTCACTATATGAAACAGGTCGTTCGTATGACGTGTTCACTTTGGCAGGCCAACTCGCCATTCTTGATGACGGGCAAATCTTTTCTTGTGACCTGACACCGCAAGGCAAAGCACGGAAAATCTTTACCAAGCGCGAACCGTTAAATGTTATTTCTGCGATTACACCGTTCAACCACCCGCTCAACATGGTGGCCCATAAAATCGCCCCGTCGATCGCGACCAACAACTGCATGGTCTGCAAGCCGACAGAATTAACGCCACTGACCGCGATTACGTTGGCGGATATTCTGTACGAAGCAGGGTTGCCACCTGAAATGTTCCAGATTGTCACAGGCTGGCCCGCAGATATCGGTGATGAAATGATCACCAATGAACACATCGACGTCGTCACCTTCACAGGTGGCGTCAAAGTCGGCAAAATGATTGCTGATAAAGCAGGTTACAAGCGTACTGCGTTGGAACTTGGCGGCAACGATCCCCTGATCATCCTCAATGATCTGAGCGATGCCGACCTTGAAAAAGCCGCGGCCATTGCTGTTGCGGGTGCCACGGGCAACTCTGGCCAGCGCTGCACAGCTGTAAAACGTATTCTTGTTCAAGAAGATATCGCAGACAAAATTGTGCCTATGATTTTGGAGCGCGCCAAAGCGATCAAATTTGGTGATCCAGAAGACCCAGAAACTCAACTGGGTTGCGTGGTCCACGAAGATGCGGCGGCCACGTTTGAGCGACGGGTTTATGAAGCTGAAAAACAAGGCGCCAAAATTCTTTATAATCCTGGCCGCCAAGGCGCTGTTTTGCCACCAATCGTCGTCGATCACGTTCCGCACGATAGTGAACTTGTTTTCGAAGAAACGTTTGGGCCAATTGTCCCTATCGTTCGGGTTCCAAATGACGACGTGGAATTGATGAAAATATCCAACTCCACTCCCTTTGGATTGTCCGCGGGTGTATGCACCAACGATCTCAACCGAATCACAGCGTTCATCAATGGCCTACACGTTGGCACGGTCAATATTTGGGAAGCGCCGGGTTACCGAATCGAGATGTCACCATTCGGCGGCATCAAAGACTCAGGGAACGGCGTCAAAGAAGGCGTCCTAGAAGCTATGAAGTTCTTCACAAACGTGAAAACTTGGTCGCTTCCTTGGCCGGAGTGACACGTCAAAAGCAACGCATCACGTTTACATCTTGGGTGACACGCGTTCCACCGATACAATTCGGCTTCTTCAGAAGTAGGTAACTTTGTAACATGGAAACGCTCGTTAATATCATAGGTGGTGTCGCCTTACTGTTGTGGGGCATCCGTATGGTCCGCACCGGCATCACGAGAGCGTTCGGTGCTGGCTTGCGGCGCGCGCTATCCATGTCTTCGAGGAATCGTATAACGGCAGCTGGTGCTGGCGTTGGGGTTACAGCCCTTCTGCAAAGCAGCACCGCAACAGCATTGATTATTACGTCATTTGCCGGACAGGGGTTAATCGGTGGCGTGGCGGCCTTAGCGATTGTGTTAGGTGCGGATGTCGGTAGCACAATGGTTGTGCAGGCGCTGTCGATGGATCTCAATATCCTCAGCCCCATCTTGATCGCCACCGGTGTTTTTGTTTTTTTGTCTTCGGACAACAGCAAACGCCGCGCCATTGCCCGTGCATTCACAGGTTTGGGCCTGATGCTCCTATCCCTCAAGCTTATCGGCTTGGCGTCTGTTTCATTGCGCGAAAGCGAATTGATATCGGTTCTGGTCGCCCCCATGACCAGCGAGCCTATTTTGGCCATTGTGATTGCTGCCCTGATTACATGGGCATCGCATTCTAGCGTCGCTGTCGTGCTGCTGATTATGTCCCTGGCATCAATTCAAGTGATCAGCATTGAATTGGCATTTGCGATGGTGCTTGGCGCCAACATCGGCGGTGGGTTCATCGCTATGGGTTTGACGGCAAAGGCATCATCGGTGATGCGCCGCATACCGCTCGGCAATCTCATCATGCGCGCCTCGGGCGTCGCCTTAGCTCTACCTATTATGCCTTACGTTCAGCCATATTTGGCAATGCTAGGCGATTCACCAGAACGAATGATCGCGAACTTCCACACAGGCTTTAACTTGGCCCTATTGTGTTTGTTCCTGCCGCTACTCGCATTGGTCCATGCGCTGTGCTGCCGTATCCTTCCAGAAACTCAATCAATAGAAGATGAAGGCACACCCAAATATCTCGATGCGAATGCACTCGACACGCCATCAGTCGCACTGACAGCTGCGGCCCGCGAAACGCTTCGCATGGGCGATGCCGTCAAAACCATGTTGGAGGGATCACGCCAGGTTCTGGCAACAAACGATGCAAGCTTGCGTAAAATTATCGAAGCATCAGACGACATTGTAGATGACCTGAATGAAGCGATTAAATTATATCTGACGGAACTCACCCGTGAAGAGCTTGATAAATCTGAAAGCCAGCGAAGCGTTGAAATCCTCAGCTTTACCACCAACCTTGAGCATGTTGGCGACATCGTAGACAAAAACTTAATGGAATTGGCCGCAAAAAAAATCAAAGGCCATGTCAATTTCTCGCCTGAAGGACAACAAGAGCTCAACGATTTTCACGATCAAATTCTGCAAACATTGGATCTCGCGATGCATGTGTTTGTATCGTCAGATCGCGAAGCAGCGCGACAGCTATTAGACAAAAAGGTCCACATCCGGAATTTGGAACTCAAGTACACAGAAACGCATTTCCGCCGCATGGGGGAACGTCAGCCGGATACGTTGGATTCCAGTGCAATGCATCTTGATGTCTTGCGCGACTTAAAAAGGATCAATAGTCATCTTACATCCGCTGCCTATCCGTTACTCGAACGTGAGGGCGCGCTCGCTAAAAGCCGCCTATTACCCGATGAAGCAGAATTATCAGCAGAGGCCGCGGTTAAATCTTCGAGTTAATGACTATTGAGTGGTCGGCGTCTTTTTCTTACGGCGATTGGCAAAGACAAGAATCAAAACCGAGCCTAGAATAAATGTCACCGCCAACGGTGATTTGAGCATGTAAAACGCGTCACCTCCAGATGCAGAATACCCACCCCGAAGATATTCTTCGAGGCGCGGCGACAACAAAAACCCGATCACAAACGGCAAGATCGAAACATCTAATCGGCGCAGTGTGTAGCCCACTAAGCCAAAGATCATCAGTACCCAAATCGCGATAAAGCCCCCATCTTGGGCGTAAACGGCAGTGATCGTTATTAACAGCACGACAGGCAGCATGATCGATTTTGGGATGCGCACCAAAATCCCCAACCAGCGCAAGAACACCCCGCCGACAGTCCAATTGAAAATGTTCGCAAGCACCATCAACGAGAACATGGCGAAAGCGACCACCAAGTCCTTGTTGATAATGGTGCCGTAATCTTCGATGACTTTGATTTCGGTGAAACGAAATACTTGCGGGCCGAGCGTGAATTCCCCAACGGATTCCACAGCCAAAATAATAAAGACAGCGGCAAAGTTTCCTGGTATCCCGAGACTCATCACCGGAATCAAATTCGCACCTGATACAGCAGAATTGGCAGCCTCTGTCGCGGCCACGCCTTCGGGTATACCAGTGCCAAATTTCTCAGGATGCTTAGAGAAACGCTTTGCTGCGTCATACCCCAACGTTGCTGCAAGGGTGGTTCCAATACCTGGCAGCGCGCCAATGGCAGTTCCTATGAGTGCGGATATTCCGATCCTTGGGAGAAGCTTCTTCTTTTCCGCCCAGCCAAAGCTATTGTCGCCAGTCACCTTGGGTGCTTCTGCTTTTATCTTTTGTGCGCGGTTTCTTGCAGCGTCTTCGATGCCGATGAAAACTTCACCGATGATCAACACACCTAGGATGGCCGAAGACAATGGTAAGCCGTTACCAAGCTCTGTGATCCCCATCGTCATCCGAGGCCCATTCCCAGAAAGGGTCGACCCCATCAGGGCGAATAGCATTCCCAGCACGCCCACCATCATCCCCTTCATGGGGGATGAACCCGACACAGCTGCCATAAACGACAGCGACAAGATGATCAGTGCCCCCTTTTCAGGAAGGTCGAGAATACTTTCGATTAAGACCGCCAGGATCGGCGCCGCCAGAAACAGTGCCAAATCACTGATGGTGTCGCCACAAACAGAGCTAAAGTGCGCAACCTTTAGTGCCTTTGGCCCTTGACCGTTCTTGGTCATCGGGTGCCCATCGAGCGTCGTTAAATATGCATCGGGCGTGCCAGGTGTATTAAATAGGATCGCGGGAACAGCACCACCAACGGTCGCCCCCTTCATGATCCCGATCAAAAACCCTAAGATCGGTAAAAGGGCGTCATCGCTGACACCAAAAACCCAGATTAGAACGGGAAGTGACAATGCCATCGCGAACGGGCCGTTAAGCCCCGGCGTCGCCCCCACAGCGATTCCGATGATGAGGCCAGCGAAAACCATCATGACAGGAATAAAGTCGAACAGCCCTTCGGATGTGAAAAACACATCGGTGATGCCGCGGACAATATATTCGAGGACAAGTTCCATAAACTATCCCCTCAGAAATCTGCGTTGGGGGGTAACAAAACGTTCTTTAAAACAACGTCAAAAATAATGATAGCAACACTAAGCGTGATCAAAACAGCGAGGATGCTTCGCGGGCGAACTTGGCCTTCGGTCCATGCAATCAACACAATGGTCATCAAAAACCCACCGACCACATAGCCGATATACTTATAAGGTGCGGTGTCCGTCAGTTGTCGGTAGTCGGCATCAATGATCCCCCACGCTTTCAGCAACGCAACTGTCATGGGGCCAAGCCAATACATGACGGATAGACCCGCCCCCATGATGGCAACAAAGATGACTAGGAAGCGCAGGTTTCGAAGTGTTAGCACAGCCGGGACTGATGGCTCGTCCTGTGTATTCTTTTTGAATAATGCGGATATCAATTGAATCGCGCTGAGTATCGCTAACAAAGTGGCTAAAATAATAGGAAAAAATGCGTCGCCGGGCTCTTCGCGTCCAATGGCATTGGTAAAAAAGAAACCCGTCGGAATGTCTGCGGGAAACCAAACAAACAAGGCCAGCAAAGATCCCGTCAGAACGACAACGCCGAACCCGATATCCCACGGGTCCGGCGCCTTACGTTTTGATGTGTTGTCTGACAACACGTTTACTTAACCAACTTCACCAATTCTTTATTGGCAGCGAGGTTGGTTTTAAGTTGTGCCGTTAACTCATCACCTGATGTGAACAGTGGTCCTGGAGGATACTGTTTCGTCACGAACTTAGCGGTCTTTGATTCTGGATTTTTCAGAACTGTATGAACCGCATCGGTGATTGCCTTCACAGCGGCTGGATCCATGCCTTTTGGCCCTGCAAGCAGGAATTGGAAGCCGAGACCCGTCGTTAAAACACCTTTTTCGATCAATGTCGGTGTGTCCGGTGCCTGCACCAACCGTGTTGGTTCTGCTGATGCCAGAATGACCAATTCGCCAGCGGCCACCAGTGGACGCTGAACGCCGCCACCCCAGCCAACATTGGCGTCTTTTGCGACAAGCGCATTCACTGCAGACTTGCCGCCCTTACCACGTAAGTGGTTGACGGTAATGCCATAGTGACGTGCAACAACTTCAGCACCCGCTTGAACTTGGTTGCCCCAGTTTGCCCAAACGATATTGGTTCCGGATTTCGCTGCAGCGACCATATCTTCGAGGGTTTTCCAGCCACTGTCTGCACGCGCCAAGATCGCCATTTGCGAACCGGCGGTCATCGTGATTTGGGTGAAGTCATCGATATTAATATTTTTAGCGGATGGGAAATCAAACGTGGTGTTGATCGCCAAACCCCATGTCTGTCCGTCTGCAGGCGCATCCTTTAACTGAGCAGCCATGACACGACCGCCACCGCCTGCTTTGTTTTCAGGAATAATCCGCCACCCTTTGAGGGCTTCTAGCTCTTCAGCCAAAGCGCGGGCCTGAGTATCTGTTCCACCACCAGCACCAAAGCCGATCCAGAACTTGATTGGGCCTTTTGGGGCCCATTCAGCATGTGCAGGACCAGCGATCATCGCCAATGCTGCAATAAATGGAATTATTAGTTTTTTCATCTTTTCTCTCTCCTGTGGTGGTATTTTGCCTGTATTTTGGTTTTCTAAGAACCAGTTTCTTTATTTTGGGCCATGGATATTAATGGCCAAAGTTTTCAACTATTTCCAACGGACGATGCCCAGGCGGCAACTGATAACGCTGGAACAAAAGTGGTGTGTTCCCAATCGAATAATCTGTGATGTTCCAAACCAAGCCAATTGTATGTGGGGCCAGCATCAACTCGCGACAAGCGAGATCGCTGAGAGAGCGGCATGCAATACTATGCTCCATCCGGATAGTTGGCAGATTGAATTGCTCAATCAGGCGACGGTGAACGGATAGACCATGCAAATCTTCGAGCGGTATACCCAAAAACTCTCGGCCATGTTGGTGCTTAAAGTAAACACTGGAAAACGCAGGAGGTTGCTGATCAAACCAAACAAGACGATCAATCCGTACCGTTTTCGACTCGCCAAGGCTTTTCTGCCATGGACCTAATGTTTCATCCACTTCAACTGCCAGTGTTCTGACGAACGGCAACATCGTCTTGCCCGTTTCCGGGTCCTTGAAACGATAGACGAAAACCTCGTCCACCTGCGAACGACGTTCGGCGATGAATGTGCCTGTTTTACGGTGGCGCACGACGAGCCCGTCAGATGCCAGCTTGGCTAGGGCCTTTTGGATTGTGCCTACACTTACAGGAAGCGCTTTGGCTAAATCTGTTTCCGTCGGCACCCGCTGGCCTGGCTTGAACAACCCCGATATGACGCAATCTGAGAAAGCTGAAACAAGCCGCAAATATTTCGGCCGCTCGCTATCGCCCTCGGAATCCACCGAGGCCCGCAAGTCTTTCAACGAAATATGCTGTGCAGCGAGCATTTAATAACCTAATAGTTTTGATCTATATACTATATAGTATATGTTTATATCCTCAGGTCAACATGATCGTCATCTCTGGGGAGGGAAAACACGAATGAAGATTACACTCTTGGGCACCGGAACTCCGGCGCCATCCCTTACTCGGCAAAGCTCTGGCTACATCATCGAAGTCGGTGACGATAAAATTGTCATGGACCATGGGCCAGGCGCTGCGCACCGGTTACTCGAAGCCGGTTATCACCCCACCGATGTGACACACTGTTTCCTAAGCCACATGCACTACGACCACATTATTGATTATCCACGACTGGTCCTTCAAAGATGGGATTTGGGAGCGGGAAAAATCCCCGAACTGAACGTTTACGGCCCACAACCCATTGCACAAATCACAGAAAAGCTATTCGGCCCAGATGGGGTTTATGGCCTTGATATCGAATCAAGGGTCAGTCATCAGGCCAGCATCGATGTATTTGTGTCACGCGGCGGCGTAACCCCGCGCGCAAAACCTCAACCAATCGTTCAAGAGGTCGTGCCTGGTGACGTCATCCAAGGCAAAGACTGGAATATCACCGTTGGCGAAGCAGATCATTTCCAGCCAATCATGGATTGCCTCGGATATCGTTTAGAATCTGATGCAGGCGTTCTTGTCTATTCTGGCGATAGTGGCGGCGTTGCCGAAACGATGATCGATCTGGCCAAAGATGCCGATATGCTAATCCATATGTGTCACTTTGCCACGGGAATGGAACCTACACCTGCGTACCGTAAAGCTGCTGGCAGCCATATGGATATTGCCGAAATTTCGAAACGTGCGAATGTGAAAACTGTGGTCCTCACACACTTTATCCATCTTTTGGATAATCCCGGTGTGTTGGAGCAACTGGTTGGTGAGATGAAAACGGTCTTTGACGGCAATATCATCGTTGGACGAGACTTGATGACTTTATCTTTGAATGTGGAATTCCCCCACCGGGTCGACTGAGGAAATATAATGATTGAACATCGCGACGCCATTGATGCCGAAAAGTTTGCCATCGCCGCCGGTCACGATCTGGCAACACAAGCCGGAATGGAGATTTTGGAAAACGGCGGCAACGCTGTTGATGCCGGTGTCGCCGCAGGAATTGCCCTGGGCGTCTTGCATAGTGACCTGGTTAATTTTGCGGGCGTCGCCCCAATCATGATCCGCATGGCTGATACCCAAGAGGTCATCACCATCGATGGCCTGGGTGTTTGGCCAGAAGCCGCATCCGTAGAATTTTTTGAAGAACGCTACGGTGGAGCCATGCCAACGGGTATCCACCGAACTGTCGTCCCTGCCGCCCCAGCT
>DGNZ01000287.1 GCA_002389175.1 Rhodospirillaceae bacterium UBA4479
ATTTCTGGCACAAAAAATGGGTTAGCATTTCTGCTAACCCATTGTTTTTATTGGTAGCGGAGGAGGGACTTGAACCCCCGACACGCGGATTATGATTCCGCTGCTCTAACCAGCTGAGCTACTCCGCCACACGTTTGAGAGTGCCGGATTTACGGCCTTAGCTCCGCTCTGCCAAGGCATCGTGAGCCTCAAAAACTACACAAAATCCGGGCTGCTGGTGCTCGTATTAAAATGCTGCCGTTTCGCGCTTATATCAAAGCGTCCCAGTGACCTTTGTTGCATCCTGTTCAACTTCTGAGGGTCGGTCAGACGGCTGGGCAGCACTATCATCTATATAACGTAAAAATGCCCGTGTCCCCTGCTCTGTCGCTTCCATCTTTTTGAGCGACTGCTTGGCCTGGGATTGGGCCTTTCCCTCCTCGGTCAACCAAGGACGATCCGATAAATCTCCGCTCGGCATCGCGCGCGGCACAGGTTCAGGGTCTTTGACCCAGTAGTTCACCATTTCTGGCGATTGATAGGTCGGCGCAGGGGGTGCTTCTGGTTTGTCATATCGGCTGGGATGGGGGCCGAAGTAATTCACCAAGCGGCGTTCATCAGCATGTTTGGGTTCACGGTAACACGCCGTGCCTGCCAACGACTTATAGCAATAGACAGGCTCGTGATCATAAACTTGGCGTTCGTATTCATCGACATGACCGCACGCCGCTAAACCAACGATAATGATCGTACAGAAAATGATTTTGTTAACTGGCATCGTAACCTCCAACCCGTTGTTATGGGTATAGGAGCAGATTCGATACCAATTCTGGGGCGCCCATCAAAAATCCCCTGCCACATCAATATGACAGGGGAAATTGAAGAAATTCAGTGCCTTAAAGACAGTCTTATTAGTTATTAACGTCGATCACCGAACGGCCGCGGATGCCACCTTTAAGGATTTTATTGGCCAAATCGGGCAAATCGGCAAATCCTGCCGGGTTAGACGCCTGGTCAAGCTTATCGAGTGGCAATTGTTTCGACAGACGATCCCACGCGATAATCCGGCGTTCTTTGGAGCATGTCGCGCTATCGATCCCACACAAGTTAATACCACGCAGCAAGAATGGCAGCACTGTGGTATCGAGCTTGAACGAGCCTGCATTCCCAACACTGGCACATGCCCCCCAATAGGCCAAAGTTGCCAACGCATGGTGTAATGTGTTGCCACCTACGTTATCGATAACACCTGACCAACGTTCACGAGCAAGCGGTCCCTTGGGACCTTCAGCCAGTTCTTCACGTGGCACGATGGTCGTTGCACCCAGTTCTTTCAGATACTCGGCTTGTTCTGCACGCCCCGTAGATGCGGCAACCTTATAGCCCAAGTTTGATAGAACCGAAGTAGCGATCGAGCCCACACCGCCCGAAGCACCAGTGACCAGCACTTCTAATTCTGAATCGGTCGACAGGCCATGTTCTTCCAAAGTCATGATGGCGAGCATCGCTGTCAGGCCTGCAGTGCCAATAGCCATCGATTGCTGCAAGGAAATGCCGCTCGGCAATGGCACCAGCCATTCACCTTTGACGCGTGCACGGGTTGCATAACCGCCCCAATGCACTTCGCCGACACGCCACCCTGTTAGGATCACTTCGTCACCGGGTTTGAAGTCAGGATTGTCAGAAGCCTCAACAACTCCCGCAAAATCGATCCCAGGTACATGCGGATAGTCACGGACTAGCCTGCCAATGCCATTCAGGATCATGCCATCTTTGTAATTCAGTGTGGTATATTTAACCGCAACGGTAACATCACCCTCTGGCAGGCGGTCATTTGGCAGTGTTTCATAGCTTTGTGAAACTTTGCCTTCATCATCGGCGCGTAAAACAAGTGCGTTGAATTCTGTATCGCTCATTTAAAATTTCCCCTTAATGCATACGTTTGCCTGAACATACGTCGGGATCAGCTAACGTCAATAAAGAGCTTTATCTCGACATCATATTGTCGACACCATGAATTCCACTTAACGTGGTCCGAGAATTACGAAGAGTACAATAATGGCCGAACAATCTTTAGAAACTCGCGAATATAAGTCTGGCGAAATCATCTTTAGCCAAGGTGACACCGGGGATGATGCTTTCATTGTTGAAAGCGGACAAATTGAGATTGCACGTGGGAACGGCAACGCTGAATTGGTCATCGCAACAATCGATGAAGGTGGTATGTTTGGTGAAATGGCCCTGATGGACGACTCACCACGTATGGCGACAGCACGTGCGATGCGCAAAACCAAGTGTATCGTGATTCCAAAACGTGCCTTCAGCAAACTTATGCAAGGCGCGCATCCGGTACTTCGCGTGGTCCTTAACACAATGATGCAACGCGTTCGCGGCAAGGCGTCAAAAACAGTTGGTACGACCCTCGGCTAAACTATGCGACGTCGACGACCTGCCAACGGCTTTGCTCACCTGCCCAGAACGGAACCAACGTCTCATCGACATCGGCCGGGTATGTATCGGGAACGGACCACGGATTGACGCGCATGGTCAACTTATCGTCATTGACCGGCAACCCATAGAATGCAGGACCATTAAGCGATGCGAAAGCTTCGAGCTGATCCAGCGCACCTTCTTCTTCGAAGACCTGGGCATACACGGGCATCGCAGTGGGGGCGGAATACACACCCGCGCAGCCACACGCTGCTTCTTTCAGATGCTTGGCGTGCGGTGCCGTATCAGTCCCCAGGAAAAACCGATGATCGCCAGACGTTGCGGCGGCACGCAAGGCCTGGCGATGCAACTCGCGCTTGGCAATTGGCAGGCAATACAAATGGGGCCGAATGCCGCCCTTAAAGATATCGTTTCGGTTGATCACCAGATGGTGCGCGGTGATCGTTGCCCCCATTCGACCACTCGAATCCGCCATGACAAAATCGACAGCATTCTTGGTCGTCGCATGTTCAAAAACAATTTTCAGCGCCGGAAGATGCTCGCACATCGGCGACAGCACCTGATCGATGAAGATTGCTTCACGATCAAATATATCAATGTCAGGGCTTGTCACTTCGCCATGGACAAGAAGCGGCATATCCATTTCTTGCATCACCTCCAGTACAGGCATGATGTTGGCCACATCGCTGACACCCGCATCCGAATTCGTCGTCGCACCCGCTGGATAAAGCTTTGCCGCAGTGAAGATGCCTGCCTCAAACCCTGCCCGTATTTCATCGGCTGAAATATTGTCTGTCAGATACGCCGTCATCAAAGGCTCAAACTGAACGCCATCCGGTACAGCCGCCAAAATACGATCCCTGTATGCAGATGCCTGTGCCATCGTGACCACTGGCGGCACCAGGTTTGGCATCACAATAGCGCGCCCAAATACAGATGCTGTCGCAGGCACCACGGCCTTTAACATTTCTTCATCACGGAAATGGACATGCCAGTCGTCCGGGCGTGCAATCGTTATCTCTTTGATGTCGCTCATAAAATATATAACCTGACGGGTGATGGATATTAAGAAATTTCAGTAGCTTCGCTGTTGCGGAGTTTATGTTAGCATGCCCCTCTACGTCTATCTGGAGTTGATCTCATGATGCGATTTTTCTTGGTCTTTGCAATCTCGCTAACATTACCATTGGTGGCCTCGGCCCAAACGCCTAAGTATTCAACATGGTCTGATCCATCAAAGCCAAGTGCACAAGCAAGCAGCAATGCAGAGGTAAAGGCCTTTGTGGATAAATTAAACAAGTTGATCAACGACGCCGAGAAAGCAAAAGCGGCGGACCCTGTGTTTTTGAAAGACCTACGTGGACTTGCGAACAGCTACAGTACGCCAGCACTTCGAACGGTTTTCAACGAAACCTTTGAAGATGGAAATTACACCCAAGGGCCAACATGGAATGTGACTTCGGGTGCATACTTCATCGAAAGTGGATGGGGTCTTCGGAATAAGATTTTAGAAACGGGCCAGACGGCGCAGACAGAAAACAAGGTCAACAGCGGCGAAGATCTGGCCGTCGCACTATTAGGCTCATTCCTCCAACAAGCAACAGGCGCGCAGCAGCAAAAAGCGGCCCCCGCCGCCCAGGCGCAAGAAAACCTGATTACGTCACCTGTTCGAATCAGCAACGCCTTTTCGATGGCACTGGATTTCTCATCGTGGGTCGCAAACGGTCACTTCGAAGTAGGTGTTTTTCAGGGCGGCAATGCGACAACGGGATATCGCGTGTTGTATCGGTCCGGGCAACCGCTTCAACTGATCAAAGTCGGCAGCAAAGGCCAGTCCGTCATCGCACAATCAAACACGGCATTATCGATTGAGGACAAAAAATTTCACGCGATGCAGTGGTCACGTTCTGCAGATGGCCACATGGTTGTGATCGTTGATGGCACCGAAATGATTAGAATTACCGATAGATCATTTTCCGATGCATTCGATGGCATTCGGATATCCGACCAAGGTGGTGATTTCATCGTAAAACGTGTCGTGGTTGATGGGGCTTAGCGCGCAGCTAACACCTCAAAAACATCACCATCCGTATCTGCGCCAATGATATGCGACTGATGCCAAAGCGCGTAGAATAATAGCGTCCATTGGGCTTTGCCAAAATCTGCACCCGCTTTGAATAATTTCTCAACGGCGGGGGTATCGCACACTTCAAATATCCCCTGCTGTGCTGCGACCAACGGCCCAAGTGCATCAGCTTTGGATGCAATCCATTCACCCACCGGGACGGTAAATCCGCGTTTTTTAGTGAACGGCTTGCTTTCGGGAAGTGCGGACGATAGCCATTCCCGCAATACCCATTTCCCATTGCCATTTCGGATTTTGATATTGTCCGGCAACGTAAAGGCAAAATCCGCAACGTATGGATCCAGAAACGGCACACGCCCCTCTACCCCATGTGCCATCAAACATCGATCCAATTTGGTCAGCAGATCGTTCGCAAGCCACCCCGCACTGTCTGTCGCCTGCACGACTTGAAGTCGGTTACGACCGTGGGCTTGGGCTTCGGCCTCTTCGGCTGAGATCCCTTGGCGCCAATCGACCGCAGGATTTCTAAGGACGTCTAATCCATCAAATATCGCCGCATGACGAATCTGGCGGCCACCCAACCATGATGGGCGCAGTGCACGCCGATAACGGCCATACCCAGCGAAAAGCTCGTCGCCACCCTCTCCTGATAAAACAACCTTCAAGCCCATTTCACGGGCTTTGCGGGCCAAAAAATAAGTTGGGATGATCGCATAATCTGCCGCCGGGTCATCCATCGCGCGGGTAATTATTGGCAACTCCTGCCAAAAGTCCGCCTCAGTCACATCGATCTCGTGATGATCCGCACCTGCAGCCTTTGCAACATCACGCGCATGGGCCCGCTCGTCATTCACGCTCGTATTTCCAAACCCTGCCGTCAACGCTTGTACAGGCGTTGGGTTGAGCCGTCGCATCGCCGCCAAAATGACGGATGAATCGGTCCCCCCCGACAAAAACATGCCATAAGGCACATCAGCGCGTTGGTGCACACCAACTGCATCCATGATCACCTGATCAAACTGCTTTACGGCATCCGTTCGCGATATCTTTTTTGGCCCACCAGGGGGAAGTGCTGAGATGATTTTTCGTTCAGTCACACGACCGCCCCGGATCACGATGGTCTCACCGGGTAGCAATCGGTATATGCCAGCGATGGGTGTTTCATCACCTGTTGTGAATTGCAGCGCTAACAACTCATCGCGCTTTGTAGCCTCAATCACCGGCTTTGCTAGCTGAGCAGCCAATAGCGCCTGTAATTCTGATGCGAACGCAAAACCATCAGACGTTTGTCCATAATACAGCGGCTTAATTCCGAACGGGTCACGGGCCAGAATCAAAGCCCCATCTGTCGGATCGTGCAGCGCGATGGCGTACATGCCGCGTAAATGCTCTGCGAAGTCGATGCCGTGTTCCATATATAGGTGCAGGATCGGTTCACAGTCAGACATCGTCTTGAATGCCACATCAGACATCTGCGCTCGGAGTTCGATGTAATTATATATCTCGCCATTGGCAATCAGGCAGATGTCATCTTCACCTTTGCCGCGTGATGCATACAGCGGCTGATCGCCAGTTTCTAAGTCGATGATGGCAAGCCGGGTTTGAACCAATGCAACATCACGTGCGCTATATCGACCGATCCCGTCGGGGCCGCGATGTTCTATGGCATCAGCCATAGCATCTAAAATCTGCATGGCAGGGACCGATGCATCAATGCTCATCAGGCCAGCGATGCCGCACATACCTAGCCCGTTACCTTTTCAAAAAATTCCATGTAACTGGCTACGACGCGATCTTCAGTAAAATTCTCACGGTATTCATTGTTACCCTGGCGCGCGATACGCTCGGACAAATTTGGATCTTTTAATACCGCGCGAATGGCTTTGGACATCGCTATTTCATCATCTATTGGAACCAGTACGCCCGTTTCCATATTTTCTATCAACATGCCGGGCCCCATTGAATCGGCAGCGACAACGGGCAAGCCTTGTGCCCAGGCTTCAATGACAACATTTCCTAACGGCTCGTGGCGGGATGGACAAACAAACAAGTCTGCCGTGGCCATCAATGCCGCCGTATCATCACGCCATCCCAAAAATCGAACGCGCGGTTTTATGCCTAATTCTTCTGCTAGTTTCTGAAGTTCTTCTTTAAGGGGACCATCACCCGCCAGCCACAAATAGACATCGGGGACCCGCGCAACTGCGCGGAGCAGCGTATCGAATGCCTTGTTTTCATGGAGACGGCCCAACGCCACGATCAATGGCACACCCTTGGGTGTATAGTACGCACCCCGATCTAATGAATCCGCCTGCTCACCCGAAACAAAGTTCGGCAGGTAATGGGCTTTTTCTCGCGGCCAACCCTGCTCTGCCAAATACTCAACAATGTCTTCTGTATTACCGACCAAATGATCACAGTTGGCATAGTATTTTAGATCGTAGTACCCACCCAATCTAGCGACGTGAACAAAGTCACCTTTTGGGCACATAAGTGTGGCCCTATTCATCCATGTCAAAACAACGTCTGGGTTGAATTTGTTTATCTCGCGTTTAAGGGCACGGGGTGTGGCAAAATCAAAACGCCCGCCAAATTTCATTTCAATCGGTTCAACGCCACCCGCGCGCAGAAGTGCGGCACGATTTGGGTTTTCACGAATGATGACTTTTTGCTCGATGCTGTTCACGCGCTGGAATGCGTTCGCCAGACGAACGAAGAACGCTTCCGCACCGCCGAATTCCGCACCTGCCATGGCTTGCATAATTTTCATCAGGTTTTTATCAATTCCTCAAACGCTGCGGCTGCATCTGTCCAGCGCCAGCTCCGCTGCGCCTCTAAAGCACGCTGGTGCTGAGACGCCCATAAATCATCATCTGCGAGCAACCGACATGCGGCAACACCGAACGCTGCATCATCAGCGGCAATAAAACCAGTTTCACCGTCAACAACACGTTCTGGCATCGATCCAATCGGCTGCAATACAGCCGGAATACCCATTGCCTGGGCCTCGGCAACGGCGGCGCAATATGTTTCGTTTATATCGCCCCGGTACAGCATTACACGGGACATTCTTAGTTCATCAATCAATTGTGCTTTTTGGACTGGTTCACGCAAGCGCACACCCTTGTCGGCCAACGCTGTCGCACGGTCCAAGATTTTTGACATTTCAGATGACTTTCGGGCGCCTGCCTCGCCATATGTTGCAGCACCCGAAAACACATGAAGCTCAGCGCCCGGCACATTGGGTTCTATATTGCTCACCCAACGATCAAGAAGCCAATCCAAGCCTCTGAGTGGATTAGACGTAAAGATCGCACGCGGCCCAGGTGCCGTGGTTGCGGGCTCCGCCTGTAAAAAAGCCTCAGGCGTGCCATATGGAATGGTGCGTCGACCGCCATCAGGCACACAGCCTGGCAGTGTTTCAGCGTGATATGAGCCGATAAAAACAATCGTCGGACGACGCATAAAGAACTTCGTCAAATACCGCAACTTTAGTAAGTAACGACACGGGTTGTGCGTCCAAAACACCGTGTTCCGGGCTTTCTTACACAGCGTCAGAACCTTATCCCCACGGTTAGCAATAAACAGGTCTGCCGTTTCAGGAACGCCTTTGTCGATCTGACGCCATTTAACACCGCGGATATCGGATTCTTTCTCACACTTGTTATAGACCGTGATATCGTGGCCCCGTTCGGCGAACGTTTCCACCAATTGAATGAGTGCGGATTCGGCCCCGCCAAGCGGCCGCAATTCCGGCGTCATACCATCAAAAGAAATACCGTCGTCTGCTAAGATAATTGTGGCCATTACGCTGGTTCATCCGTCTCAGATGCCGCTTTGATATGCGACAATAATGGGAATAATCCCGCACAAATCGCAATCAATAACCCGTACCCACTTTCTCGGTATCCCTTGCGAAAAAAATAGCATTTGATGAACCTGGAAAAGAACCGGCGCACATTATTCGCCAACGTACCGATATCGCCCGATTGGCGGAGGTCCTTTGCCCTGGCTGTCGAATAATTGTCGAGCCGCTTGATCATGTCGGAAATATCCCGGTCAACGTAATGAGTCAGGCGATGGTTAAGCATAGGGCCTTTTTCGCCTGACCATTCCAAGTTTGGATGGACTCGCTGCATCCCCCACTTTTTAACGCCTTTTTTAAACAATCCAGGATACGCCGCTTTCCCAAACGATGCCCCCCAACCCCAGCGAACCAAACGATCACCGATATAATTATCAACTAATATCTCGTGCCAATCCGATTTGGTCTGATTGACGGTGCGCCGGATTTCTTCGGCCAAGCGGCTTGGCACCCGCTCATCGGCATCAATCTCAAACACCCATTCGCCGTTGCAAGCTTCAATAGCGGTATTTCGCCGTTCGCCCTCTATTTTCCAAGCGCCTTCAATAACTCGATCTGTATATTTAAGCGCAATGTCCTTTGAGTCATCGGTGCACTTATCCAACAACACGACAAGCTCATCAGCAAAATCCAATGTGTCCAAACACGCTGCAAGCTGATGCCCTTCGTTATGGACGCTGATTACAGCGCTTAATTTTGGCCCCTCGGTCATGCGGCGGCATCCCGTGTGCGTGCCCACAATTCACATGCGGCTTTTTCAGCTTGGTCCACCGACAAACTATCCATCAAAGAATCCGTACTCCGATGATCAAAGTCCTCGGGAAAAATATCATCAAAGCCGACGCTTGCATGCACGTAATCGCAAAGCGGCCCCCAGGGGGCGTACTGTTCAACAGGGGATGGGCCGAACAGGCCCAACGTTGGCACATCACTCGCAGCAGCCAAGTGCATCAAGCCTGAATCGTTACCGACATAAAGCGAAGACTGTTTCAGACATGCGTAAACGGTCAACAAATCCAAATGCCCGACCAAATCTAAAAGGCGATCCTTTGGTACGGAATCAATGACAGGCAACGCCATTGGACGCTCGTCATCGCGACCAAAAATCGCGACACGTGCGTTAGGCAATGGACCATCAGGAGACGTTAGCCGCGCAATCAATTCAGCAAAGTATGTCGCGCGCCATTGCTTGCCGCGCCAGTTGGCCGTCGGGCCGATGGCAAGCACGGGACCGCCTTTGGGGATCAGACGGCGCGCTTCGGCGCTGCGATTACTATCAACCCAAATACGCGGAGATGGCGGTTCTTCGCACCCAATGACTTTACCCAATTGAAAAATTCGGTGCCCGGGTTCACGTGTGCGGAACATCCGATGGCACTTTCGTGCGCCTATAATGTATGTGATGGGTGCATTTCGGATATCCACCAGAATATCCCATCGGCGGGTTACAGTTTGGGACCAGAGATAGAGCCAATGTAACGACCCGATCATCTTATCAAGTACGATCACACGTTCGATTCCTGGGACCGCTTCAAATAACGAGGCAGCGGCAGGGCCACAGGCGATTGTTACTTTGATGCCAGGGTTTTCTTCAATCAAACGGGCGAGCACACCCGTCGAAAGGATGGCATCGCCGACACGCGTAGACGTTACAAACAGTAGCCGCATTTCTTTACCCCAGATATTCCCCTCTTATAGGGTGGCTGGGCGTTGTTGCAAGTCTTGTGCCCTTGCATTGAGCCCCTCCTCAGCCCAAATCTTATGGGCAGAGATATTAAGGACTACCTTCGATGAAACGAACTGATTTCGATAACCGTGGCCTTCTTCTTTTATCAGGCGGCGAAGTTGACACATTCCTTCAAGGATTGGTTTCAAACGATGTCACCCAGGCCGACGGGCAAAAAGCTGTCTATTCGGCATTTTTGACCCCCCAGGGCAAGTTCTTGTACGACTTCTTTATGGTCCGCTCGGAAAAGGGTGTATTTATTGATTGCCGTGCCGATGACATTCCGTCGTTCGGTAAAAAGCTAAAAATGTATAAGTTGCGCTCTGACGTGACCCTAGAAGACGTCTCTGCAGACTACCAAGTCAGTGCCATTTACGGGGGCGATTTGTCATCGATCCTGCCCACAGATACCCATCAACAAACCATGCCAGACGGCACGATCATTTATCGTGACCCACGCTTACCCGATGCGGGTGTTCGCATACTCTCCACGCCGTCTTTTGATATCAACAATCTGTGTGCGGATATCGGATCAGATGCTGATTATCAGTCCCATCGGATCAGGTTGGGATTGCCCGAAGCGCCAGCCGACTTGATCGCTGACAAATCGACCCTGCTCGAAAGTGGCTTTGACGAATTGAATGGTGTCGATTGGAAAAAAGGCTGCTACATGGGCCAGGAACTCACCGCGCGAACCAAGTATCGTGGCTTAATCAAGAAACGATTGGTCCCGGTTCGAGTGGACGGCGATGCATCGACCGGCGATGATATTCTGTTCAATGGTAAGGTCGTGGGCGATATTCGATCCCTTGAACAAGGGATGGGGATTGCCATGATCAAACTTGACGCACTACGCCAACAATCGACATTCGATGTCGGAAGCGCCAAGATTTCGGTCAATCTGCCCGGTTGGATACGTTTGCCCGACCCTGCTGACTAAGAGTATCTTTTACCCCCTGCTTCATTTGATTTTCGGCAAAGGTGCGGTGACGTGGTTTTCGACATTCTCAGACGCGCCCCTCGGCTATTAGCCCCCATCGTGCGGATGTATGGCCGAAGGCTGGATCAGTGTGGTGCGACGGCACAGGGCGTGTTCTGGCGCGACGAAGATTGGCAAGAACTCCGGTTTGAGCGTCTCAGCTGTATCTTTGACCCCGCCGATACCGCCAAGGGCGGGGTTTCGATTAATGATTTCGGCTGTGGTTACGGGGCATTTTTTGATTTCCTTGTGAAACAGCCCATCATGAATGATAGCCAATATTACGGCTATGATATCGTCCAGGAAATGATCGCAGCGTGCCGTGATCGCATCACCGACCCCCGGGCAAAATTCCTTCGCAAGATGTGGGCAACAAAAACTGCCGACTACAGCTTTGCCTGCGGCACCTACAATCTGAATGGAAATGCCAACGAGGATGATTGGCGTGGGTATGTCGAATCCAGCTTGAAACAGTTGTGGGGCAAATCAAACAAAGCGCTCGCGTTCAACATGCTCAGGCGCGATTCAAACGACCAATACCCAGGTTTATATTACATCGACCCCGAAGACATGCGTCGGTTCTTGAAAAAAGCATTATCCAAGGACGTCGAAATTTTCGACGAACGCCCATTACCAGATGTTACATATTTCGTTCGAAAAGGATGAAGTTATTCGGCAGCCAAGGGTTGGCGAGAAAGGCTTATTTCACGCATCGCCGATAGATCGTCAATCAACGCGTTCACTTTTGGCCGAAGCCATTTGATCTCTTCCCAGACATGGCTATGTGACTCCATCGGAAAACCTTTGATCCGAGGCCCCGTCCAAGTGCGATATTCCGGAGTACCAGGAAACTCGCGAGGCAGGCTCAAGTCCGAATTGAAATCTAGCATTACAACCACGTCGATGATCGGTTGATGAGGCCTGCAGAAGCCGTCCCAAGCTTTTGGCCATAAACCAGTGTTGTCTAGCCCAGCCAGCCCCAATGTGGACATTGCCCGCAGATCAGCATGATCTGCCGCGCGGATACCGGCGCTAAAGCCACGCACCCATGAGGCACATTGATCTCTCATCAATGCTTCGGCGATCAACGAGCGGCGCGCGTTGTTTTCACAAACAAACAAGACACCTAATCTGCTGACTTCATTGGGACGCGATACGGACATCACCACTCCTACTTCAATGAGTAAAGAATGCCGCTTTATCCTGACCGCAATATGACAGATTCAGCTCAAATCTATAACTTTGGTTAGTGTTTGCGATAGCCCGCTATGATTTTTGCAGTAATGCTGCTTGTGCAGCTGCCAATCGCGCGATTGGCACCCGGTAAGGCGAGCAAGACACATAGTCCAAGCCAACTGTTTGGCAGAACCGAACAGAAGCAGGATCGCCGCCATGTTCACCACATATGCCAAGCTTAATGTCCGGGCGTGTTTTGCGGCCTTTCTCAACGGCCATTTTCACCAACGCACCGACACCTTCGGTATCGATGGTCATGAAGGGGTCGGTCTCCATGATACCTTTGCGGTGATAAACATCCAAAAATGGTGCCGCATCATCGCGAGAGAACCCAAACGTGGTTTGGGTCAAATCGTTGGTACCAAAACTAAAGAACTCGGCACTTACGGCGATATCATCTGCCTGCAAACAGGCGCGCGGCAATTCGATCATCGTGCCGACCAAGTACTCAAAAGTTTGACCTGATTCATCCATAACCGCTTTAGCTGCTGCATTGACGACTTCAACCATGGCGTCGAGTTCACTTCGCATCCCGACCAATGGGATCATCACTTCGGATATCACTGTAATACCATCCGCCATCACTTTGACGGCGGCTTCGAAGATAGCACGAGCCTGCATCTCGTAGACTTCTGGGTATGTAATCCCTAGGCGGCAACCGCGATGACCGAGCATTGGGTTAGCTTCGTCGAGTTGGTTTTTGCGCGCCTTGATATCTCTGAGTGTCACGCCAGCTGCCGCTGCGACGTCACCTAGCTCAGCATCATTATGCGGCAAGAATTCGTTCAACGGCGGATCCAACAGGCGGATCGTGATGGGTTGGCCTTCCATGATACGGAACAAACCTTCGAAGTCGTCGCGCTGATAGGGCAGTAGATTTTCAAGTGCCACACGGCGCGCTTTCTCGTCCGCAGACAAAATCATCTGGCGCATGTGGATGATACGCTCAGGCTCAAAAAACATATGCTCGGTCCGGCACAGGCCAATGCCCTCGGCACCAAACGTCTTGGCAGTTTCTGCGTCGGCTGGCGTTTCCGCATTGGCCCGAACACCCATTGTCCGGAATTCGTCCACCCATTCCATCAGCTTGCCAAAATCGCCGGTCAGTTCAGGCAAGATCATATCGACCGTACCTTCCATGATTTGGCCCGTGGTGCCATCAATGGTCAGGATATCACCCTCGCCGAACGTACGGCCCATGCAGGTCAGTGTTTTGGCAGGGGCATCTACGCGCATTTCCCCGGCACCGGAAACACATGGCGTCCCCATACCACGAGCCACAACGGCAGCGTGACTAGTCATGCCACCACGCGTGGTCAGAATACCTTCGGATACGTGCATACCGCCGATATCTTCGGGGCTGGTTTCGGTCCGCACCAAGATACACTTACCGCCATTTGCGACCCAAGCCTCGGCATCCTCGGCCGTAAACACAACAGCACCTGTGGCAGCGCCCGGTGATGCCGGCAGCCCACGTCCAATTACATTCATAGCGGCATCAGGATCCAACATTGGATGCAGCAGTTGATCCAATTGAGATGGATCTAGGCGCATCACGGCTTCAACTTTGGTCAGATATCCCTCGTCCACCATATCGCAGGCAATCTTTAACGCGGCCTTCGCGGTCCGCTTGCCGTTACGGGTTTGCAGCATCCACAATCGACCCTGCTGGATAGTGAATTCCATATCCTGCATGTCTGTGTAGTGCGCTTCCAAACGGTCACGAATGTCGCAGAGTTCCTTGAATGTCTCTGGCATCGTTTCTTCCATGGACGGAAGATCAGACCCCGCTTCTTCGCGTTCCTTAATCGTCAGAGTTTGCGGAGTACGGATACCAGCCACAACATCTTCACCCTGAGCATTGATCAGATATTCGCCGTAAAATGCATTTTCTCCGGTCGAGGGATTTCGTGAAAAACAAACGCCCGTCGCACAATCTTCACCCATGTTGCCAAATACCATGGCCTGGATATTCACCGCTGTACCCCAGCTTGCCGGGATATCATGAAGTCGTCGGTATGTGTTCGCGCGCGCATTCATCCACGATCCAAAGACCGCACCGATGGCACCATCAAGCTGCTCTTGCACATCTTGTGGGAACGGGCTGCCCAGCACGTCTTCGACGCGCTGTTTATACATTGGCACCACAGTCTTCCAGTCTTCTGCCGTCAATTCGGTATCCAACAGGATGTTGCGGTCAACTTTGTAGTTATCCAGAATCTCTTCGAATTCACCATGATCTACGCCCAGCACGACATCTGAATACATGGTGATGAAACGCCGATAACTATCATACGCAAATCGGGCATCGCCGCTTTCTTCGGCCAGCGTTTCCGCTGTTGCATCATTCAGGCCCAAATTCAAAACCGTATCCATCATGCCCGGCATCGATGCCCGTGCACCGGAACGAACGGACACAAGAAGGGGTTTTTCCGGACCGCCAAATGTGCGGCCCAAATTCTCCTCAATGGCGCCAAGTGCTGCAGCCATCTGTTCTTTTAGATCGGCAGGATAGGTTTTATCATTGTCGTAATAATGGGTGCAGACTTCGGTGGTGACCGTAAATCCTGGCGGTACAGGCAAACCCAAGTTTGCCATCTCGGCCAGGTTGGCCCCCTTGCCGCCCAACAGGTTTTTCATTTCAGCACTGCCGTCCGCAGCCCCATCGCCAAACGTGTAAACCCACTGTGTCATTTGTCGTCCTCAACTCTCGTTATTGTCACCCCGGCGAAGGCCGGGGTCCACGCAACTAACAATCTGGGCCCCCGCCTTCGCGAGGGTGACAAGATAGTTTTAGTTATCCACCCTCAATCTTTGAAAAATCAGCAACGCCGTCCAGTGCCGACCTTATACCGTTTAACAACTTCAACCTGTTAGCCCGCAGCGCCGGATCATCGGCATTCACAGTGACCTTATCAAAGAATGCATCCACGGGTGCACGAAGCCCTGCAATGGCCTGCATCGCATCTTGGAACCGTTCGTCGGCAACTGCGGACGATACATCCGGGCCGATTGCAGCCAATTGATCTGCCAGCGCACGCTCTTCGTCTCGATCAAACAAGGCGGCATCAGCAGCGTCTGTGTAGGACATGCCGTCTTTTTTCTCTTCGATCTTGAGAATGTTTGCAGCACGCCGCCAACCCGCAAGAAGGTTTTTACCGTCCTCAGTGGACAAGAATTCTTGAAGCGCATGGACTCGTTTCATGAGCCGCACGAGATCGTCTTCTGTGCCTTGTGAAATCACCGCATCGATCAGGTCGTGACTGGTGCCCCGCTCTTTGAGATGCACTTTGAGACGGTCGGCGAAGAAAGGTAATAGGCTTTCAACGTCTTCTGAGAGCTTTGTCCTCTCAACATCTTGCCAGCCGATTTCTCCAGCATTAAATTTTCGTCTCGAATCATTCGACTCATCAAAATGATTTAGGTCGTACAAAAATTGAGAAAACCCAATAACATCCCGTAGTTTTATCCGTATATCATTCTCAAGAATCAACCGAATGACCCCAAGTGCAGAACGCCGAAGTGCATATGGATCCTTTGAACCTGTTGGTTTTTCCTTAATGCCAAAGAACCCCACGAGAGTATCAATCTTATCAGCTAGAGCTACACAGACACTGATTGGCGCTGTTGGGCACGCATCGTTGGGACCTACTGGGGAATAATGCTCAGCGATTGCTCTCGCGACTGTGACGTCTTCGCCATCGTTCAGGGCATAATATTGACCCATCAATCCCTGCAGGTCAGGGAATTCCGCGACCATCCCGGTCGACAAATCCGCCTTTGCCAATAGGGCTGCACGCTGTGCTAGTTTGGCATCGCTGGCTCCAACATCCTCTGCGAGATAACCTGCTAAACTCGCCACGCGATCTACTTTCTCAAGTAGTGTTAAAAGTTGCGCGTGGAACACGCGGTCTTTGAGCACATCGACGCGGCTTTCGAGTGTCTTCGCCCGGTCTTGATCCCAGAAGAATTTCGCATCGGACAGTCGCGCACGCAGGACACGTTCGTTCCCGGCAACAATCTGCGCACCACCATCGGCGGTTTCCGTATTGGCAACGACGATGAATTTGTTGGCGAGGGCTCCGTCCGCATTCAGACACGCGAAATACTTTTGGTGCGAACGCATGGACGTGATTAACACTTCGTCCGGCAATCCCATGAACTGATCTTCGATGATGCCCATCAGCACGATCGGCCATTCGACGAGGCCTGTGACTTCTGCAAGCAATCCTGGATCGTCTTTGAGTTTTACGCCCGCTTCTTCGGCCAATGCTTTGGCATCGGTTTCGATCTTGGCACTGCGGTCCGCCGGGTCGAGCATGACCTTGGCATCGAATAGCTTTTGTTTGTAGTCAGCGAAGTTCGAAACTGAAAACGGCTCAGGTGCCAAGAATCGATGCCCTAATGTTAATCCACCAACAGAAATCACGCCTTCTGGGCGATCCTCCTTCGGTCCAATTAAGCTTGTTGCGCCAAATCCGTGCTCAGCCAATCCACCTTCAATGATCTCGTCATTGAAAATTAAGACTATCGAATGGATCGGGCGAACCCATCTTCGATGTGATTGCCCCCAACGCATTGATTTCGGCCACGTCATCTCGTCGAGGAATGGCTTCAATCGAGAAAAGATGATGTCTCGGGCAGGAATTCCTTTTTTATCGATGGTCGCAAAAAAGAACGTACCCTTGGGCGTTTCACGTTCTTCGATCACCGCATCGTCTGGTAGCGATCCCTTAAAGCCATTCACGGCTTGTTCCGGCGCGTCCACTTTGGGGCCGCGCTTTTCTTCGGAAACATCGGGTTGTTTTTCAGGCACACCCTCGACGACCAACGCCAGACGGCGGGGTGTGACAAAGGCGTCGGCGCTGGTGAATTCTAGGCCCGCGTCTTTTAGGCCTGCTGTCACCAGACGCTTCAGATCAGCCGCCGCACGCGCCTGCATGCGGGCCGGGATTTCTTCGGAGAGGATTTCGATCAGGAGTTCAGGCATTTTCACCATCCCTTCTCGTCACCCTCGCGAAGGCGGGGGTCCATACAAACGCTGGCTCTGGGTTCCAGCCTTCGCGGGAATGACGACTTTGAGTATGAAAAACCATCATTCTACCTCAACCCCTTGGGTTTGCAGCCATTGTTTGGCGCATCCCTTGGCCAAGGCGCGGACGCGGCCGATGTAGGCCTGTCGCTCGGTCACCGAAATAACCCCGCGCGCATCCAATAAATTAAACAGATGTGATGCCTTCAGACACTGATCATAGGCAGGCAAAACCATGCCCGCATGATGGCCCCATTTGGCATCCGCATCACCGATACGACCCGCACCAGCATCTAGTATCGCTGCGCATTCTTTTTCGGCGTCTTCGAAGTGTCGGCGGACCATGTCGGTATCGGCGTATTCGAAGTTAAAGCGCGCGTATTCGACTTCGGCCTGATGGAAGACATCGCCGTAAGATTTTCCACCCTTGGATTTATCGATACCGTCCCAATCCAAGTCATAGACGTTTTCGACACCCTGGACGTACATCGCCAAGCGCTCCAACCCATAGGTCAACTCAACGGGGACCGGGCTGCAATCATAGCCGCCAACTTGTTGGAAGTACGTAAACTGGGTGACTTCCATGCCGTCGCACCAGACTTCCCATCCTAGGCCCCAGGCGCCCAGGGTTGGGCTTTCCCAGTCGTCCTCGACAAAACGGATATCATGCACATCGGGATCAATCCCAAGCACGTTCAGGCTTTCGAGATACAATTCTTGGATATTCTCTGGGCTCGGCTTCATCAGCACCTGGAATTGATAATAGTGCTGTAAGCGGTTTGGATTTTCACCGTAGCGACCATCGGTCGGGCGACGTGACGGCTGCACATACGCGCAGTTCCAAACGTCATCTGGGCGACCCAATGATCGCAGCGTGGTCGCGGAATGGAACGTCCCTGCGCCCACTTCCATATCGTAGGGTTGCAGGATGACGCAGCCCTGATCAGCCCAATAGTTTTGGAGCTTGAGGATCAGTCGCTGAAAACAGGTATCTTTATTAGGTGTGGTCGCCATAAAACCGGCTGTCCGAGTATGATTTCTGTGCGCTGCAACATACGGGGATGGCTCCCCCCGATCAAGGACGATAGCTCAGTTTTCTAGTCGTAAGGCGGCGTGTTCTTTGATCACCCGGGATATGGGCAATTTGTGCGCCCACATGACTTGGCGCCGGTCCCGGCAACGAACGAGTCGCAAACCTTACAACGGACCATATCTTCTACTGGATCAGCTGTACCCTGGGTTTCGCGACGGGCTTCACGGACTTTTTCGTGACGATTCTGATCTTGGACCGATTGACGACGTTGTAGGTACTTAAACCCCTGCCAAACGGCAAAAATCAGGCCTGCCAAAACCAGCAACTTGGGAAGTGAAAATCCAAACATGGTGATGTTGTACGTTTTCTATGGATTCGCGGTCAAGACAAACGGTTATCAGGTCCAAAATCAGAACCGGTAGCGATCCCACATAAAGCGATCTTCGACAGCTGCCACCACCCCATCGGCCCACAACGATACGTCGTCGGGACCGACCGTAGCGCCACCAAGTCGGCGGGCAAACCAAGAACGATCGGTCTTGATAATCGGTGTGCGCACCTTATCGCCAAATCGGTCGTTCAAAACTTGGCGAATTTCGCCGATTTCATCAGCCAACCCCATGTCGATGGCTTTCGATCCCGTCCAAAACGCACCGGAGAAAATCTCAGGGTTATCGGGCAATTTATCACCACGTCGCTCTGACACGTAAGACCGAAACGTATCGTGCATATCCCCTTGGATACTTTTCAGGCGCTCAACATCTTTTTTGCGTTCTGGCGAAAACGGATCAAGGAAAGACTTGTTGTCACCCGCCGTGTGCATCCGCCGCTGAATACCCAGTTTCTTGATCGCTTCGGTGAAACCAAACCCCGACGAAATCACACCGATGGAGCCGACGATTGAGCTGCGGTCCACAAAAATCTCGTCCGCTGCCGCCGCCAGCCAATAGCCGCCAGATGCCGCCACGTCTTCACAAAATGCCAACACTGGCAATTCGCACTCAGATGATAATTGGCGAATTCGGGCCGCGATCAATGATGATTGAACGGGCGAGCCACCTGGTGAGTTGATGATCAATGCCACTGCCTCGGCCCGCTTCATGCGGAATGCTTTGCTCAGCAATGGTCCAACCGTATCAATGCTAAGCCCACGCCGAAACGCACCGACTTGCCCAATCACACCACGCAACGGCACAACGGGGACGACCGGCATCCGCTCCCCCTTCGCCCACGAGATGCTCCGCGTGATGAGTCCGTCTTTTTGATCCATATCGGTATCCTAATTTTGGCCTTTTTGGCCTGCTAGTGGCGCGTCATGTATTGGAGATAGGTGCGAATTGGGCATCTCGCAACACAGCAAGTGCCTGATCGGTAAAGTCATCATCGGCCTTATGCAGGATCAGCTCAGTCCGCGAAATCTCTCCCGCTTGGGCATTCTTTATCGCTTGAATAACAATCAGCTTTTGCGTGCCCTCTTTTTGCTTGGACGTTAGGTCCATCACTGCGATATCTCCGCACCCATGACGAAGCAGATCAATCACCTCATACTCGCGTTCAGCCCGGTGTATCAACGTGATTGTGCCACCATCTCGCGCAGCACCCACCATGAATTCAATCCATTTCCTTAGATCAGCCGTACTTTCGACGGTCGCCAAGGCACGCGCCTTGTTTTTTGGGAGTTGTCCGCTCCCCCGCTCAAAAAACGGGGGGTTCGACATCACGTGATCGAATTGTCCAAGGTTGGCCACGGCATAATCCGACATCAAGTCACCCGCCTGAAATGTCGCGTGTTCGGTCATTTGATTTCTGGCCGCTGATCGGGTCGCAAGCGCGATGAGGTTTTCTTGAATATCCAGACCTGTAACCCATGCCCAAGGCTCACGGACCAAAATCGCTAATGCCGCAGCCCCTGATCCCGTTCCCACATCAAGTACACGATCACCCGCCTTCACCGGCACGGTCGCCGCCAGAATGATGGGGTCAATAGAAGCACGAAAACCTTGTTTGGGCTGGAGTAAAATCAACCGCGCATCCAGCAAACTATCTTCGGTAACGTGTTCCTCGGCCTCTACCAAAACACCCCAAGCCTGCCAGTAATCATCTTCATCAACCATGACGCGCTGCAGCGCAGTAGCATTCATTGGCGCCAACAGCGATGAAGCAAAGGCATCTAGAACCAAATGTACAATCCCTTCGCCTTTTAGCTCGGCGGTCAGATATGATAAAAACACTGGATCATTTGTTCGCGTCAATTCGCGCATGTACGGTCACTTCCCGTTGGTTCTTGCCCATAGTCATAGCCGTCCGTATGCTCTGGGCCAATAGTCGGGTTGATACCCTGGCAATAATTTATGAGGTGATTTGTGGGTGTAGTTGTCAGCTTAGAAGGTGAACGTGATCAGCGTCCGTCACTCGACGAGCTTCACGCGCTGATCAAAGACGATCTGGTCGCCGTCAATTCTGAAATCGTTGAACGCATGGACAGCCCTGTGGCGCTGATCCCACAGCTGGCCGCACATATCGTTGCAGCGGGCGGCAAACGTCTGCGTCCCATGTTGACTTTGGCGTCGGCTCAAATGTGCGGATATACCGGCAAGCGCCATATAACATTGGCCGCCTGCGTCGAGTTCATTCACACAGCAACATTGTTACATGACGACGTGGTCGACGAGAGCGAGCTGCGCCGCGGCATGGATTCGGCAAACGCCATCTTTGGCAACAAAGCCAGCGTGCTGGTTGGTGATTTCCTGTTTAGCCGTGCGTTCGAGCTGATGGTGGCAGATGGATCGCTCCGAGTGCTCGATATCCTCAGCAAAGCTTCTTCTGTTATTGCTGAAGGCGAAGTCCTTCAGTTGATGACTACAAATGACACTGAAACTGGCGAAGCCCAGTATTTAGAAGTTATTCAATCCAAGACGGCCAAATTGTTCGCGGCCGCGTGTCGAATAGGTGCCATTGTCGCTGAGCGCCCAAAAGTTGAAGAGGACGCGCTCGAGACGTTCGGGACCAACTTAGGCGTCATTTTCCAACTTATTGACGATGTGTTGGATTACCAGGCAGACCAAGCGGCACTTGGCAAAACGGTCGGAGATGATTTCCGCGAAGGTAAGATCACCCTTCCCGTTATCTTGGCATTCAGGCGCGGCGACGAAGACGAGCGCACTTTCTGGCGTCGCACCCTCGAGGATTTGGATCAAAAAGATGGCGACCTAGACCATGCGATTGCTCTGATGCAAAAACATGATGCATTATCTGACAGCATCGACCGTGCCCGTCACTATGGAGCGATGGCTCGAGATTCACTGGGCATATTCGACGACAGCCCACAGAAAAAAGCGCTTATTGACCTGATCGAATTCTGCATCCGTCGCGCCCATTAGGCACGCCGCAACTCCTCTTGGAACCGATGGCAAAGATCGCCTGTATTACGATCAGCCCTTTTTCTTTTCCCAAAATGGTTTCGCGCGTATTAAAGATTTCCAATCAGCCAAAAAATCTGACTCTGCGTCTTTGACGCCACGCGCATGCCAAGCCACAACTTGCCCTGCACCGTACAGCCGAAGACGCCGTGCCGTTGTAGTCAGGCCTTTTTCTGACGTGAGTTCCCCCAGTAAATCCTTTGCCACGGCAACATCATTTAAATGCCCGAATTGGTCCTGCATTTTGGATAACAATTTCATAAATGGCCGCACACGGTCATTGGGGTACAAAGAATGCAAAAAGTCCGTCGCGTAGCGGAATTTCTTCAATTCGATCCGTGCTTTGTGACGTTCTTCAATCGACATTTTGCGAAGGCCTTTTCCCGCGCGCAACAAACGACGCAGTGCACGCCCCATGATCGCGTTCGATATTTTGTTGATCGGCTGTTCTAAGGGATGATCAGCAAACGTTTCGGCTGGGCGCCACGCCTCTGTTGCAATAAATTGGGACATTCCGATTAAAAAACGAGTGTGCCTAGGCGACGCTAGCGCCTCGCGGACACGGTCATACGCCGCCTTCTGTTGAACCAGCACCCCCAGACGGAGTTCGTGATTGGCGTCAGCATCGATACCAAAACCTTGAACAGTATCCAAAATTTCCATCCCAAAGACGTCCCAATCACGTGCGGGACCTAACGAAGATGCTAGCCACTTCAACTCATTCTTTGCCCATCGGCAACGTTCTTTATCGATCAAGCGGCCAAACACTGAAAATGCCGATCGCATGCGTCGCAATGACACACGCATCTGATGGACGCCTTCTGGATCTGAGCCATCGCGTGTCGCAGCCTCGTTATCCAAAACATTGGAAAGCCCTGCAGAAAATATTTCTGCAATCACATGGTTCGCTGAATGAGCCGGGTCGAGTTTGAATTTTGAAAGCCGCACAGGCTCAGGATTTACGGTACCGTCAATCAATCGATACCCAGTTTCAGCTTTTGTCACCTGATTGATGCTAAGCCCAGTATCGGCAAGCTGAATTGCCAAATCAAAGATCGCTGCGGGGTCACCCGAAACCAATTCGATTTCCAGCTCGGTCATATCCGCTGATTTACGACCTGCTTTGACCTCGCCACGATCCAGTGCAATTTCAACAATTGTAGGTTCCGCGCCGTCACGCCCAGCCAATTCGATGTCGGCCTTCTTGCGTTCCACATCGACGGTAAACAGTTTTTTCAACTCATTCGGCAAGACCAATCCGACGCGCTTGCGCGCCGCACTGGGCAATACGCTGATATCGGGGCGAGCGGATGAAACCTCAACGTTCCATTCGGGACGTTGAGACATGGCTGAAGATTTAACTGCTTTTGCCTTCACCGTCTGTGTGATTGTCCGGCCTTTTTTACGCACGCGTAAAGCCACGCCGCGTTTTGACAACCGCCGATCCGATGTATCGTAGTATGAAGTTAAAAGACGGTCCGTACGCCATTCAATGCGCTTACCGATAATTCGGTTTAGTGCCGTTTCCGCTTTGCGCAGCGCAGCCCGCGACCCTGAGAGTTTCAACTCACATTCTATGGGCGTCTCGTGATGGACATCCGTTGTCATGTCGTCGAATTCCTCAAAAAGCCTCATGCGGCTCTACCACTCTCCGAAAGTCGCTTAACACACGGCAGACTGAGACCTTGGACGGTCGCCTACATGTTCATGACATTCAAGTTACAGTTTTTTGTCACTGGATGTTGTGTTGTAGAGAATATATCACGCAATCCATTGCTCTGCGCCAAAATGCACAGCATCGAAATGTCTGTTTCGAACTCAACTTGATACAGCACGTTCTTTGAATCGCAGGGAAAAGGTTGAAATCTTCTCAGCTCATTTTTCATGCCCTTAATATTCCGATCATTTTTCGTTTTCTGGGCCGCAAACTAGGTTATCCTTCCGGACTGCCGGGGGGACAGATTTAAATGGGTGATTCACACGAACACGACCTAATTGCTGATCTTGAGCGACGTTTTAAAACGCTGGCAGGAGACGACAACCTGCTCGACCGTGATGAGTTCAAGCGCGCGCTTTCATTAAAAGATGACTACTATGCTGATCGCTTGTTCGACATGGTTGATGATGACGATAGCGAATCTGTAGAACTAGGTGAATTCATCGAGTTCGTGCGAAGGATGACGACAGCTGATACAAGAACAAGGGTCGATTTTGCCTTCAGATTGCACGATCCAGATGATAGCGGCGGTATCGATCTAGCTGAACTTAGGCAAATTATACAATCCAGCGTCACGCAACATGGTGTCGAACTGCCCGAACGCGCAATTGACGGCCTGTCCGAATTGTTATTCAAGCGCGCCGATGATGACGATAGCGGCACAATAGATGCTGACGAATTCGCCGCCGTCCTTGATGCGTATCCAAAATTGAAATCACAATTAACGTTTTCTGCTGCGGCATGGCTTAAGCCGCGCAGTGCCCCAAAACAAACCCCGAACGTCATGTCGAAGATGCGCACAAGAATTGCTTCAGGCACAAGATGGGCGTCAAACAACAAGTCAGCTGTATTTTGGCTATCGGTATATGCTCTCGTGAACATCGCGTTGTTCTGGAACGCCGTTGAGACATACGCTGCACAAGGTGCAAATATCTATGTACAAATTGCTCGTGGTGGAGGGGCATGCCTGAATTTTAACGGCGCACTTATCTTGCTTCCAATGCTCCGACATCTCCTTACTTGGTTACGAGCCTCAGTATTTGGCGACTTATTCCCAGTAGATGACAGCATTGCGTTCCACAAACTGGTGGGTCATGTGATGATGGCATTCGCGGTCATCCACACGATCGCGCATCTTCTGAATTACAGCACCTTGCCAGAATCAATAGCCTTTTATGCGTTCGAGACCCATGCCGGACTAACTGGTGTATTGTTGATGGCTTTATTCTTAGTGATGTGGGTCTGCGCACTCGAGTTTATACGTCGTGGCGGGCATTTTGAGTTATTCTATTTTACCCATTTTGGCTATGTCGCTTGGTTTGTTTTAGCTCTCATGCACGGCCCTGTTTTCTGGCAGTGGGCTTGCGTACCAATAGCTGGCTACGTCATTGAACGGATTATCAGAAAGAAATGCACCAATCGTGCGATGCCGGTCAATGCACTGGAACCTTTAACATCGGGCGTTACACGTCTTGAATTGCAGTTACCAGACAAGTTCAGGTATCGGACAGGCGATTACGTGTTCATCAAGTACCCCGAAGTATCAAAGCATGAATGGCACCCCTTCACAGTGACTACATGCCCAGAAGAAACAGGCCGTTTGAGCGTCCATGTACGCGGGTTAGGAAACTGGACAAAACGTTTATACAAAACAGCAAAATCAAAAACAGGCACAGACCAATTGGGGGTTGCCTATATCGATGGCCCATATGGCACCCCTGCGACCCGGATATTCGGTAGCCAGGTTGCCGTATTAATCGGTGCGGGGATCGGTGTTACACCGTTCGCCGCCATTTTAAAAAGCCTATTTTTAAGGCGTGCAGCAGGCGACCCTGACTTATCTGTTGAGAAGACCCATTTTATTTGGATGAACCGGGATCAACACGCGTTCGAATGGTTCTCGGAGATGATTGCTGATCTTGAACGCCAAGACCTCATGGGCGAGTTTCTTGATGCTCAGATATATTTAACCGGTGTGAAGCTAGACATGACGTCGGCAATGCTCGATATCGCAATGGATGTATATCAGCAAGACACGGGCAAGGACTTGCTGACGGGGCTCAGAAACAGAACCAATTTGGATCGGCCCCAATGGCCGCAGATTTTTGCCGACCTGGCCAAGGAGCATGCTTCTAAAAAAGTCGATGTATTTTTCTGTGGCCCCGCACCGTTGGCCAAACAGTTGAGTGTCATTGCCGCCAAACATGGCTTTGGATTTCACAAAGAAAACTTCTAATACCCGCTGGATTTTAAGTCGAGCCAAACGAAGCGCTTGAATAAGACACGGGCAATATGCCACGGTGAATCATGCCTGAAATATCCGTCAATATGAACATCGCAGATCAGCAGTTAACGATGTTATTCGACCCTGATTTACCTGTACACAATGCCATCCTAGCAGAGTTACAGAACACGGGCGCATATGAGCCAGGGACCCAATTCTTCTTTATGCGCGTTCTACGCAAAGGGGATATCTTTATCGATGTTGGCGCGCACGTCGGGTATTTTTCTATAGTTTCTGCGGCGCTTGTCGGGGATAAGGGAAAAGTTATTTCTGTCGAACCGATGGCTGACAATTTCAAATTCCTGGAACGTAACATTTCAGTCAACAATCTGAACTATGTCCATGCTGTGAAAAGCGTCATCAGCGACACACAAGGCGAGGTTACGTTTCATCACAATCAAGATAACGATGGTGGACACGCGCTTTGGGATCCACGCAAACATCCAGGCAACGAGAAAACGCGCCAAACCCCCAAAAGTGAAACTCTGCCATCAATGACATTGGAATCACTGCTAACAAAATTTGAATGCGATCATGTCCGGGCGATGAAGATTGATACCGAAGGTGCCGAGCGCATGATATTAGAAAGTGGGCGCAGCTTTTTCGATCGTGGTGATGTCGATTTTGTGATTGCAGAAGTGAATGGATCAGGCCTGGTTGAAATGGGCTCGAACGTTGATGATTTTTTTGCTTACGCCCGTGACCTGGGGTTCGTCATTTTGCTTCCCAGTGTTGATGGCTCAGCACCAACCGTTCTGGCCCGGGACAATCGTCCAGATCCGGGGTATGTTTATAATGTGATTTTAGCGGCCCCTCAGGCGTTGGCCGATTTCTAAGGAACAAAAATATGTCCCATCGCGTTGGCATTATTCCCTTCGACATACGTGATAATGCTATCGCAATTTTGTTTGTAACGTCGCAAACGCGTGGTCGTTGGGTGTTACCCAAAGGTAAAATTGATGGTGATGAGACCCACATAGAAACATGCCACCGCGAAGGCTTCGAAGAAGCTGGCGTTAAAGGCATCGTCTTAGAAGATTTCCCCATCACCATTGTTGTCACCAAACAACAAGCAGGCGGTCTGAGCAAAGTGCCCGTTACTTACTATCCCTTCTATGTTTTGGAACAATCCGATGAATGGCCAGAGAAAAACCGTCGTCAACGGCACTGGGCCTTAATCGAAGACGCATCGCGGGTCGCTTATCGTGAAGACTTATTACCGCTGGTCAATCACTTCCAAGAACTTCGACCGTGGATCAAAGAAGCTGCAGAAGCGCAAATACACCAGCAGCTAGAGCCGCTGACGCCGGCACTGTAATGATCCACGCTGCGGCAATCGAAAATACAAACTGACGCCGGACCAAACGCCGCGCCGATTGGACATTCACACTTGCGAATGCCTCAGCCGACGTTTCATTGAGCTTATGGCCTGGTCTGCGCTTGCGCTTGTTTGGATTCTCCAAAAACTCCCGCAGGAACCCAACACCAAAAACGGCCCCAACAGCGATATGCGTAGAACTGACAGGCAAGCCCAAGGTTGTTGCGATCAACACAGTGACAGCAGCCGAGAGCGCGACACAATAAGCGCGTGGTGAGTTGAGTCGTGTGATTTTCTCGCCAACAACAGAAATCAATTTAGGCCCGAACAACCCAAGCCCCATAGCGATGCCAAACGCGCCTACAGCCATCACCCAAAGCGGGATTGTAACATTGCTCGCGATCCCTGCATCTTCACCAATCGTCGATACTATGGCTGCCAGCGGACCAACAGCGTTTGCGACGTCATTCGCTCCGTGGGCAAACGATAACAGTGCAGCACCTGCGATAAGCGGCAAATCGAATAGGCGGTAGACATCTTTTTTACGGTTCTCCAAGGTCAAAACGCGCTTAGCGATATAAGGACGCGACAAGACATACGCGACAATGAATGAGAGCCCAGAGAAGGCAGCGATCTCAAGCACGGAAGGCTTCCAAATCTTCTTAAAGCCCTTCATCGCCATATAGGCAGCAAATGCTGCCGCCATCAGTCCGATCAATATCGGCACCCATTTCGCAGCCGCCGATGATCGATCCTGTACATTAAAAATGCGGACCTTGATGAAATACAATAATGCCGCCGCGCACATCGCACCAAAAACGGGCGAAATGACCCAACTGGCTGCGATCTTGCTCATCGTGAACCAGTTTACGACATCAACGCCAGCAGCCCCCATCCCAGCACCCAGGACACCCCCAACGATGGAATGCGTGGTCGAAACGGGTGCGTTCAATATCGTCGCCAGGTTGATCCAGAGTGCGGCAGCAAAGAGTGCGCTCAACATTAAGTCACGAAATTCGCCGACACTGATTTCAGGGCCAGGTGATATGATGCCCTTGGAAACGGTTTTTACAACGTCACCGCCTGCCAGAATAGCGCCAGCACTTTCGCATACCGCAGCAATTACGATCGCCGCCCCAACGGATAAAACCTTACCGCCGACGGCAGGCCCCATATTGTTTGCGACGTCGTTAGCACCGATATTTAGGGCCATGTAACCGCCCACAACAGCGGCGACGACAACCACTAACCAATCCTGGCCAAACGTATTGTGCCAGCCTGCGACCAGCAAACCCACTAGGCATAAAAATAAAACCGAGAGTCCAATGGGCACGATAATATTACGAAGTTTAAAAAACTGAGACTGCCCGAACTGAAAACGCCTCAGGTCATTAACGTATCGATTGTTCGGGTTCTTAAGTGGTGGCACAGCTATGAATTACCGATTTGTAATGACACTTAAATAATCAGTCCCACAGCGGGCTTGCGATGTACAGAGGATTGACGGTTTACGCCAAATATCGGCTTGGGCAAAGGATTACAAGGTCATTCGTTGAGATGAATTTGTAGCTTAGGCCAAATTCGCTGCCAATCTTTCGCGAGGATTCTCTTTCTATAGATTTCAGGTTTTCTAATACCGGATGGTGTAGGGCGTACATCCAAGTTCAATAAATCCTGTAGCCCATGGGGAGCGAAGACATTCAAAGTATCATCCCTTTCCAATCTGACCGCGATACAAGTCGGCACCTCTATCCAATGGCCAATCGCATCTTCGCTTGAAGTGTAAGGGCGATCATTATTTCGAATATGCATCCGGGCTTGATTACGAACAGACCAGGGCATGCCCGGCAAAATTCCATCAAGCGTATATTCAATGTCTGAGTCTAGGGAGGCGTTTGTGTGTAAGGGATCGAAGTAGATGACATCAATGTCAGCCAAGGATGTGAACAAAACAAATTCATGCAATTGGTCCCATATCGCATTGCGAACAAAGCCTGCACCGATCATCCAGTCCGGCAGTTCCAATTTACGAACTGTTCGAAGAACCTCCATATGCCATGGACTATCAGAGATCACTTTGGCAACGTCACTTATCTGAGAGGCGTTATCATTACGCATTTCGCATTTGATCCCATAAGATTATCCTGAACATCAAATCAGTTATAATATTAGGAGAGCATGTGCACACCGACGTCGAAACATTTTTTGATCCTGACACTTTTACGCTCACTCATTTGGTGGTTGACGTTAAAAGTGGCATGTGTGTCGTCATTGACCCTGTTTTGGATTTCGATTCAAAGTCTGGACGCACCAGCACGTCGAGCGCAGATAATGTTATCTCTCGCATCAAAGACCGTGAGCTGTCCCTTGAATGGATATTAGAAACCCATGTCCATGCTGATCATCTGACAGGCGCTCACTACATTAAAAGCGAACTTGGCGGGAAAGTTGGGATTGGTGGCAATGTAACCATGGTTCAAGAGACGTTTAAAGATGTGTTTAATTTGTCCGATCTGACCCCAGATGGGCGGCAATTCGATAAACTATTTGCGAACACCGAACACGTATTGGCAGGGAATTTATCGGGCAAGGTGATTTATACACCCGGTCATACACCGGCATGCGTCACATATGTTTTTGGCGATGCCGCATTCATTGGCGATACCTTCTTTGCCCCAGATTTTGGAACGGCGCGGTGTGACTTTCCGGGAGGCGACGCGGCGGTGCTGCATCAGTCATTATTGTCGATTTTATCGCTACCCGATGATACCCGGCTTTTTCTGTGTCACGACTACCTTCCGGGTGGGCGTGAACTCCTGACCCATACGACGGTCAAAGAACAGCGCCAAAAAAACATCCATTTAACCAACGCAGCCGACGCAGATGCATTTACGATAATGCGGCAGGAACGCGATGCTACTTTGGAAATGCCTGCCCTTTTGCTTCCATCTGTCCAAGTCAATATTCGCGCAGGTACGTTGCCAGATGAAGAAAGTAACGGGACCCGGTATCTTAAACTACCGTTGGATTTGCTCTAGGCGCTTTGCCATCCGCAGCGCTTAACGGACAAAGAAAAACGCCGCACTCCAAATGGAATGCGGCGTTTTGTATTCGTCGGTTATCTACGTGTTATGCAGCAGCAAGTTCGGCACTATCACGCCGTCTACGTTGCAGCATTACGACAACGCCAAGTAACAAGAGTGCAGGAATATAAAGCCACTGTTTCGCAGGGCGCTCTTTATTCTCTTGCTGAACGCTTTTGATTTCCCAATCGAAATCAAGTTGTTGTTTTTCGGCAAAGCTACCAAAGGCAACGTTATCGATAATCATCTTGCCGTCATCTTCGCGAAGCTCCAGGCCTGCTTGATTGATACGGTCCGGACCCTCGCCAACCTCGCCAAGATTAAGCATCACAACTCGATCAACTGGTGCCCCCTCAAGCGTTTCACCAATAACCCGCAACCTGATCTGACCATTTTCCGGCAACTCACCAGCAATGTCGTAAATCTGTGTTGCCGGGACTGATACCAACGGCTCATAGACCTGGTCTAACCAATATCCTGGA
>DGNZ01000081.1 GCA_002389175.1 Rhodospirillaceae bacterium UBA4479
CCCTCACCTGTCCTCTCCCCCATTTCATGAGGGAGAGGGACCCTGCAGTTGCGTAACCCGCTCTAATCCCTCTCCCCTTCTTAGGGGGAGAGGTTAGGTGAGGGGGATAATCTTTATTCTGGCCGTTTAGCAATCATGTCGATCTCAACCAGCGCCTGTTTCGCCAACCCTGTAACCCCAACACACGTTCGCGCAGGCAAACGGTCTGGCGGAAAATAGCTTTTGTACGTGTTGTTCATATCTTCGTAGTCACGCTCAAACTCGGTGATAAACACGCGCACAGACAGGACGTGTTCCAAACCCAGACCCAATTCATCCAGAATAATGATCAAGTTGTCCATGACCCTACGGGTCTGTGCCGCGACGCCCTCTGGCAGCGGTGCTGAATCAGCATCAGGATCGGTTGGCATTTGGCCCGTTAATTGAATCCAGCCATCCGCCTCAACGGCGTGGGAAAACGGTGCAACGTGTGTCGGTGCCGACGAGAAATTGTGGAAGATTGGTCCTGCCATTGTCATGTGCCCTTATTCATGGTCCGTTGGAATGTTGAAGACCATTAAAAGAGCCCTCCGAAGTTATGTCCAGCAAGACAACTGCAGTTGACGGTTCATGACCGATTACCCTGATCGCCGAAAAGGCCTGACGTTGGCGTTCACGGCTGCCATTTCGTTAGCATTCATCACCACATTCGCAAAGCTAACGTATCAAAACGGATCCACACCACTGACTTTGATCACATCGCGCGCCCTGGTCGGCGTGATCATCTTGGTTATTCTGGCGCGCATCATCGAAGGACCCATTAAAATCAACCGCTCCAACCTGCCCCACTTGCTTTTGGCAGGACTGGGACTTGGTATGATCACACTTGGTTATATGTCGAGTGTCGCTTACATCCCCGTCGGACTTGCGGCATTGATCTTTTATTTATTCCCTTTGGTATTGTTGGTTTATGAGGCCATTCGCGACCGTCGACGCCCAGGCATTCGACGGATGATCGCTTTCAGTTTGGCATTCACAGGATTAGCCCTAGCCCTAGGCCCCAGTATCGATAACTTGGATATGCGTGGTGTCGCATTAGCGTTCATGGGCGGCCTTGGAACCGTTGTGTTGTTTATTGCAGGCCAGAAAGCATCGGAATCCATGGGGCCGCTGAGTATCGGAGCTGCGGCCAACATCATTATCTTACCCGTGATGGCTGGAATCATGTTCGCCTTTGATTCTTATGCTTTGCCCAACACAGAATTGGGATGGATGGCATTATTGGGGGCCTGTGTTGCTTATTTGATTGGGGTCAGCGGGCAATTGGCTGCCGTGCGGTTCGCCAAAGCATCGGAGGCTGCGCTGGTTCACAACATAGAACCAGTGGTGTCCATCGCGATTGCTTGGTTTGTGCTGAACGAGATCCTTAGCCCCATACAGTTGGCAGGGGTCGGGCTTGTCATCATGTCTATCAGCTACGGCTCACGGTTATCCGCAGATTCATAATATCATCTGCTCAGTCAGATTTTTTCCGCGTTAAATCAGTTTCACGCAGCACATTTTCACGTCGATCCGGATGATCCTTATAAAGATTTCGCAACTCGCCCATCAACGCATCAATCTGATCAAGTTTTTCGTGCCCAAGTTTACGACGCTCGTCGTCGTTTTGTCGTAACAGGAACAATCGAAAACTTTGCAAATGAAACTGCGCCGCATTCATGTAATCAGTGAATGAGCGTGAACGGCGCATGTAGGTGTTATGCACACCGCGCAGGCTTTGCACCAAAATATTCATAAGCGCACGAATGAACGGGTCCGCTTTTTTAAGTCGGGAATTCAACGCGTCCGCTGGAATTTTGATAACAACGGATTCTTCGATGGCAACGGCGTGGGCCATGCGTGGCGATCCATCTACAATCGCCATTTCACCGAACAATTCACCGGGATTTAATACGGCCAGTTCGACCTGTTCACCTTCGACGGTTTTGTAGATGCCGACTTTACCGCTATCGACGATATACGCCGCATCACCAGCGTCGCCCTCTTTGAAAAGGGTGTCACCTTCGGCTACGAATTTCTTTTTAGTGCCGCCACCTTCAACAAACATGACGCATCCTGCCAGTCATACATGGGATTCGGCAGACTGTAATGAGCTAAGCGGCGTCCTGCAAATCCACTAAAGCGAGGGCCTTTTTCTGACGCTCGGCCAATACATTCTCGTCGTAATCTGCGATCAGTTCATGGAACAAATCGTGCCAATTTATCTCGGCCGCCAAGTGGGTAAATACACTCCCCAAACCAATGGCTGCACGATCCATCAACACGAATTCACGGGGTGGTGTCACGCCACCTACGGTTTTAAGTTCAGCATGCACTTTGGCTGCGACGCCAGCACCATATTGAACCCCGCCCTTTTCTTGAATCATCTGAACCTTGCTTTCCAACAACGGCCCATAGATAAACCGAGCCCATTGGTTCAAAATTTCGATGACTTCTTTGTCGAGGTTTTTAAAGCCCCACGTCTCGT
>DGNZ01000029.1 GCA_002389175.1 Rhodospirillaceae bacterium UBA4479
CTGCGCGTCAACTTGGCAACTGTTTTTGACTGTCCGTTTGAAGGACGCGTCGCCGAAGACGATGTGATGCGTGGCATGGAACAGGTTATCGGTTTTGGTGTGCCGCTCGAATTTGGATTGTGTGACACCACAGGGCGGGCCATTCCCGATCATGTCGCGGGTGTTTGCGAAGCTGCGATTACCCGGTTTGGCAGCGACGACATCGGTTGGGCGTATCATGGCCATGATACGTTTGGCTTGGGCGTCGCAAATGCGTTGTATGCCTATCAAGCGGGTATCCGTGTGTTTGATAGTGCGGCGGCTGGCCTTGGTGGGTGCCCGTTTGCACCAGGTGCGACGGGTAATACGGCCACCGAAGACTTGGTCTTTACCTTTGAAAATATGGGCATAGACACAGGCATCGATCTGGCGAAGTTGCTGGATGCTGCCGAAATGGTGGCCGGCATTCCAGATGCAGATACGGGCGGGCACATCCGCGTGGTGCCACGTGAACGCGCGTTGGCTGCCGCTTAGGTTCTTGGGATGACCGCCGGGAAAAAGTTCGATTTCGACCTGACGACGCTCCAGCTCTTTGAAGCTGCGGTTCGGCTGGGATCGATCTCGGCGGCGGCAGAAGAACAAAATATAGCGATCTCTGCCGTCAGTCGGCGCTTGTCCGATATGGAATATCGGCTGGGAACTGCATTGTTATACCGCGAAGTGCGTGGCGTTGATGTGACGCCCGCAGGTGCTGCAATGTTGGTTCACGCGCGAGGATTGTTGCGACTGGCGTCCCGTGCTGCCGAGGATATGAAGGACTATATCGACGGTTCCCAAGGTTTAATCCGGGTCGCCGCGAACCCATCAGCGGTCAGTCAGTTTCTGCCCACCGTTTTCCAATCTTTTCGGTCCGAGAATCCCAGCGTGCGGTTTGAGCTGAAGGAAATGATCTCGGATGCCATCGTGCGCGACGTGCGCGAAGGGCACGTCGATATCGGTATTTTCGCAGGTACGGTTGCGCATGGGGATATCCAGACGTTTCCATTCCGCGAAGATCGCCTTTGTGCCATCGTTGCCAAGACCCATCCGTTGGCAGCACAAGATGTCACGTTTGCTGATTTGGCTGCCTATCCCTATATCGCACTCGAGGACGGCAGTTCGTTATCTTTGCAATTAGAGAGACTAGCAGAAGAGATGGGTGCGACGCTGAACGTTGCGGTGAAAGTACGAAGCTTCGATAGTGTTCGTCAGTTGGCATCTCGTGATATTGGTTTTGGGGTGTTGCCGTGGGCTGTCGCTGCACCCTATGCCAAAAGTGATGGGTTGAGCCTGATTGAGTTTGATGAACCATGGGCAAAACGATCATTTCTGATCGGTGTGCGAGAACGGGCAGCGATGTCGAAATCCTCAGAAAGGTTCCTCGCGCATATGTTAGAACAGGCGAAGAACTGATCTGAACATTGTTACGTATAGGATGCATCGACCTGAAAACGAATGGTTTGGCAGCATGTTAAAGAAAATCGGAATCATTGCGGCGCTGTGTGTTTTTGTCGCCGGGTGTAGCAGTCTTAAATTTGCTTACGGGTTTGCGGAAACGTTTGTCCGTGATCGGGCAGAAAACTATTTGGATATCCGTGAAGATGATATCCCGGGGCTTGAGGCCGAGGTCAGCGCGTTGGTCGCATGGAACAGGATCGAAATGCTGCCGCAATATGCCGCGTTCTTTGAAAGCCAAGCGCAATTGGCAGAAGGTTCTGGCTGGACCCGCCCCCAAGTCGAACAAGCCGTGAAGACGTTCCGCGCCATGATTAAGGATACAAGCAAAGGCGCAGCGCCCTATATCGCGCGCGTGTTGGTCAATCATACTTCTGAATCCAAGGTCAATCACATCAAAGTTGCCATGGACGAGGTGTTGTCCGAGCGCCGTGAGCGATATGAAGACTCGCTCGAAGAGCAGATTGATGCTGCGGTTGAGAAATCGGTCTCAAACTTTGAACGATTTTTTGGCACGTTAACGGACGAGCAAATTGCGATTGTCCGTGAACACAAAACGCGGACATACGATCCTTCGGGTGGATGGCTCGATTGGCGAGACAAACGCCAGCAAGACCTGGTGCAGTTCCTGCGGACGGAACCGTCGGTCAAAGAAATTGAAGAATACGTGACAGTTGCATTGACGACGCCAGAGAAGATCGTTGGAAAGGCCTATCGGAAACGCGCAGATGGGTGGTGGGACGCGCAGACGGCGCTCAATTACGATCTGATGATCACGCTTGATGCCGGGCAGCGTAAAACGTTCGCTGATAATTTGCGTGGCTATGCCATCGACATGGTTGAATTGGCCGACGCGTCTTAACGTATCATCCCCGCGTGCCATTCTGGAAAACCTCTGCTAGATAAGTTGCAGTTAAGCAGCATGTCAGGGGGGCGTGTGGACGCAGCTTTAGAATTTTTGATTGGTGGCACGGGCCTGGATATATGGGGCTTCGTTATCATGTGTGCGGTGTCATTTGGTGGTAGCTTCATTGCGGCATCTTTGGGATTGGGCGGCGGCTTGTTGGTTATGGCGACTATGGGGTCCTTGTTGCCGCCAACCGTATTGATTCCGCTTCACGGTGTTGTGCAACTTGGGTCCAATTTTGGACGGGCGCTTATGATGCGGGGCGATGTCCTCACGCATGTTGTGCCACCGTTTTTGATCGGCACCATCATTGGGGCTGCTATCGGTGGGCATTTGGTGGTCTCGTTGCCAACCCAAATCCTGCAAATCGTATTGGGTAGTTTCATTCTGTACGCAACGTTTGGCCCGAAATTACGTGCCAATAAACCCGGTAAAAAATCTTTCTTTGGACTGGGTGCCATTGGAGCATTGGTGACCATGTTCGTGGGGGCGACTGGCCCATTGGTTGCCCCGTTCGCTGCCGCGTCATCAGAAAAACGTCAGGAAGTTGTCGCAACCCATGCTGTGCTGATGACAATTCAGCATTCGTTTAAGATCGTGGCTTTTGGATTATTGGGGTTTGCGTTTGGCCCTTACATTCCGCTGCTTGCCGGTTTGCTTGTTTGTGGGTTTGTCGGAACGTACTGCGGCAAACATATGCTCAACTTCATGCCCGAGCATATCTTTCGTATTCTGCTTAAGGTCGTGCTGACCGTGCTGTCACTTCGGCTGTTGTACAGCGGGATTAGCGGATATCTCTAGTCCGTAACGTTTAAGATGATTTGGGCCGCGGTGCCCTCAGATGCTTGAGAAGCAGAAATTAGCCTTTGATCGGCTTGGTCGCCGCTGCCAGCCAACGCTTGGTCGGTGCATCCAGGTCGCCACTCAACGATTTTTTGACCCAGGCATGATAGTCATTGAGCCAATCGATCTGGGTTTTGGTCAGTAGCTTTGGATCGATCAGGCGTATGTCATAAGGCGCACAGGTTAGGTTTTCAAAACCAAGCAAGCGTCGCTCAGCCCCTTTGCCAAGTTTAACCGTCTTTACCATCACTAGGTTTTCGATGCGAATACCGAATGCGCGGGTTTTGTAGTAACCCGGCTCGTTAGAAACGATCATCCCGGGCTGCAAGGAAACACCGCTTGGGTATTTCGAAATACGCTGCGGTCCCTCATGCACACCTAAATAACTGCCGACGCCGTGGCCGGTGCCGTGTTCGTAATCAAGACCCACATCCCACAATGGTTTGCGGGCCAATGCATCTATTTGCGATCCGCTGGTGCCTTCTGGAAAAATAGCACGCGCCAAATCGATATGGCCTTTGAGGACACGGGTGTAACGGTCCCGCATTTCGGCCGTCGGCTTGCCGATGGCTACGGTGCGTGTCACATCGGTGGTGCCGTCCAAATATTGTCCGCCGCTATCGACCAACAACAACGAGCCTTTTTTGACGGTCGCGGCTTTCTTTTCGTCAGCACGGTAATGAACGACCGCGCCGTTTGCGCCAAATCCCGCTATCGTTGCAAAACTTGGTCCCCGATGAAGGTCCAACTCAGCGCGAAGGTCATCGACTTTCAGTCCGACATCCCATTCCGTTAAGCGGCCTTTGCCTGCTTCTTTGTCCAACCAGCAGAGGAATTTAGCAAGTGCGATCCCATCACGCAGATGCGCGGCGCGGGTGCCCTTTTGTTCAGCCGTGTTCTTTTCGGATTTTTGCGATGCTGTGGGGTCTGACAGGCTGACAACTTCGGCACCTGCGTCTTTTAAAGCTGTCGCAATCTTTGCAGGTGCCATGTTCAAATCCACACCGACCCGGCAACCGCGCGTGCCCAAGTGGCTTAACTCGGCCGCTAACGCTTCCCATTCCAGGACAATGATTTCAGGGCCAAAGTGGGCCTCAGTCTCCGGAGCCATTTTGCTGGGGTCAGTGAATAATTCGACCCCACCCGATTGATGGATCACGGCAAAACTGAGTGAAAGGGGTGTGCACGGCACGTCGCGCCCCCGAATATTCAATAACCAGGCAATTGAATCAGGCGCCGTTAATACGGCGGCATCTAGGTTTTGATCTTTAAGGGTTTTGGCAATCGCAGCCCGTTTCTTCGCAGCGCTTTCGCCAGCATATTTCTGTGGATGTGGGACCATGGGCGATATGGGGGCCACGGGTTGCGTCTTCCATATAGCATCAACCGGATTATCGGAGACGGCGACCAGTGCGGCACCCGTTTCCTTGCAGACGTCTTTAATGCGGCGTCGCATCGCATCGGTATGAAGCCACGGATCAAAACCTAAGCGCATTCCGCTGCTCAGATTCTCACGAAGCCAATCAATTTGTGAGCGTTCGGCGGTATGAACATATTCAAATAATTTGCCATCGACTTGTTTTTTGACTTGCAGTGTGTAGCGACCATCAATGAAGACTGCGGCAACCTTGCGGCGCATAACGATTGCCGAACCTGCGGAGCCAGAAAACCCAGTAAGCCATTGTAACCGTTCAGAGCGGCGTGAGACGAACTCGCCCTGATGTTCATCGGCTTTTGGAATAATAAAACTGTCCAGATCACGACGTTTGAGTTCTTTGCGCAGTGCTGTAACCCGGTCGGGGTCAGTGCGGCTGCGATCTAGGCCATCATCTGGAATGGTCTCTATGATACGCTTACGTAAATCTCGGAGATCTTCTATTAAATCAGGCGGCGCTTGGGGGGCAATTAAGGCGCGCCAAGCCTCTTCGTCGTCGGCGACAGGGGTTGCTGCGAGGCCTCGAAAAATTTCTCTGGCGCCCACAAGATCAACCCGCGCACCTGTTTGGTGAAGGTCTTTGTCGAGTTTTCTATCGAATTTTCGTCGATCAGTCATGTTGAGCAAAGGCTAAAACGGGTTTTCCGATGACGCAAGGGCAATGTTATTTTGCATACCTGTTAATATTTTATGATGCTTAGTTATGCGTTAAGCGCATGCCTGAAATGACCATATATCGGTTTATGTTGCACCTGCACAGGTCTACATATTCGTCACGAACAACTTAAAGGCCCGCCCAGAGTGACGGACCCAAACCGCACTTTTTGAAGGAACTAAAACGATGGCTAACACGATTAAATCTGCCTTGGGCGCAGTTTTCGCACCTGTTTCTAAATATTTCGAAGCCGCTCGCACGCAGCGCGCATTGTCTTCACTCAGCGATGAATTGCTTCGTGATATCGGTATTGAACGCGCACAAATCGCGTCGATCGCACGCTCTGCCGCACAGCAAGACATCCCAAAAGAAAAGCCTTTAGGTGCAACGCTCGTCGTTCTGCATGGCGAAAAAGCTGTCGCAAAAGACAAGCAAGAGCTTCCGCTCGCTGCATAAGATATTCTGTACAAAATTCGATGGAAAAGGGCGGCTCCGATGGGGTCGCCTTTTTTCGTATGGGGTTAAGATTACTTTTTAGAGATCGGTTTATATCCCGATTGCCGCATACAACTTGCAAACATTCGATCTTGGAATTTCCCAAGGTCATAATTGGATGTCAGTGTGCTGTAGCTTTGCGTGCCGCTGAGCGGGTCTGAACTGCTTGCTGTAGATGGTATCCCGGCTTCACGCTCTGTTTCACGGCGTGCGAAGCGACGACATTCACCGATATCGCTGGCTTTTTGGTCCTGGCTGACACCTGGCTTTTGCCAATTCGCCACAGACGGTCGCTTGGTGCAGGCGCTTAAACCCAATAGTAACGCCAACCCTATTGTCGTCAGACCAGTCCATTTCGAAATCTGAATTCGCTTTGAATCAGCCATTTGAAATACACCGTCGCAAGTAGTCTTTGGTTTCTTGTGTGTCGTAATGATGAATGCCGGAAATGCGCGCCACTTCTTCGCCTTTCGGGTTGATTATCACTGTAGTCGGCAATCCGAGAATGTTTAACTTACGACCCGCAGCGCTTCTGGGGTCATGAAGGGCTTCGAGGTGAAGAATATTCGTGTCTTTGTAAAATTTCTCAATTGCTGAATGACCCTCACGATCCATGGAAACTGCAATGACATCGATGCCATCATGAACCAATTCCGCCTTGATCGCATCTAACTCGGGCATTTCACGAACACACGGCGCGCACCAGGTGGCCCAAAAATTCAGAACAACGCCACGTCCCAAGTAATCCCTAATCGATTTTGACGTGCCATCTGCCAGTATGAATGACACGTCCTCGACCGGTTCCGGCTTATCTAAAACCTGAATGGTTTGCAGGGTTTCACTACTGATAGTGCACTGAGCATGATCATCACTTGCATGCTCTGGCGATATCATGAAAATCACCGCGGCAAGGGCAAGCGCACCTGTCGCGGCAATTGATAACTTAGTTATTGTGCTTAAACGGGTTTTTGTCATTTGCAGGCTCGATCTGAGACGCCGTAATTCAGTTTACAATGTGCAGCACTCGCGCCATCACTTAAGGGTAACTTAGGACGACGGAGGGCTGTTTGTCATGGCCGACGACATTACAAATAAAAAAGGTCAAGCCAGTGCGATGTGGGGCGGGCGATTCTCTGCCGGTCCATCCGCTGTAATGGAGGCAATTAATGCATCCATCAGCTTTGATAAAAAGCTCTATGCACAAGATATCGCGGGCTCAAAAGCCCATGCCACGATGCTGGGTGCCCAAGGCATTATCGATGCTGATGACGTCGATCAGATTTTGGCGGGTCTGGATGAAGTGAAGGCAGAAATCGAATCTGGGACCTTTGAGTTTAAGGCCAGTCTTGAAGATATTCATATGAATGTCGAAGCCCGTTTGCGCGAAATCATCGGCGATGCGGCTGGACGGTTGCACACGGGGCGTTCCAGAAATGACCAAGTCGCAACGGATCTTAAACTTTGGGTGCGTGATGCACTTGATAGTCTTGATCGCGATATTCAGGCACTCCAGCACGCCTTGATTGATCAGGCAGAAACGCACAGTGGCAGTGTGATGCCCGGCTTTACGCATTTGCAGACCGCGCAACCGGTAACGATGGGGCATCATTTGATGGCCTATGTGGAAATGTTGGGCCGAGACCGTTCCAGGGTTGTCGACGCCCGTGCACGCATGAATCAAAGCCCATTGGGGGCTGCAGCATTGGCGGGGACGTCGTTCCCCATTGATCGTACTGCAACGTCAACGGCACTTGGTTTTGATGGACCTGCGGCCAATTCGTTGGATGCGGTATCGGATCGTGATTTCGCGATGGAATATATGTCCGTCGCATCCATCATATCGATCCATCTGTCGCGCCTAGCCGAGGAAATTGTGCTTTGGTGTTCCGATCAGTTTGGCTATGTGCGGCTGTCGGACGAATTTTCGACCGGTAGTTCGATTATGCCACAAAAACGTAATCCGGATGCGGCAGAACTCATCCGGGCCAAGGCTGGGCGTGTCATCGGGATGCAGAATGCGCTGATGATCGTTATGAAGGGCCTGCCCATGACCTATGGCAAAGATATGCAGGATGATAAGGAGCCGGTATTCGAAGTCGCGGACACGCTGGCGCTATCATTGGCGGCGATGACTGGCATGATCGAAAGTGCTGAATTCAATCGCGATCGGATGCGCACCGATGCCGCAAAAGGATTTTCGACGGCAACCGATTTGGCAGATTGGCTGGTTCGCATATTAGGCATGCCATTCCGTGATGCCCATCATGTGACAGGTAATTTGGTCAAAATGGCCGAAGACCGGGGCGTGCAATTGGATGCGCTGACGCTTGAAGACATGCAATCGGTCGAGGCAAAAATCAGCGCAGATGTGTTTGATGTGCTTGGTGTCGATAACTCGGTTGCCAGTCGCCAAAGCTTTGGAGGCACGGCACCTGACCAAGTGCGCGCACGAATTGTTGATGCGAAAGCCCGTTGGCTATAACGGGTCCATATAGATAAGATACGATCATGAGATTTTATGAATCACGAAGAATGCGTTTTGCGGCTGTGCTGGCTGTTACTTTTGTAGTGTCGGCCTGCGGCGTGAAATCAAGCCCTGCCCAGCCTGAAGGGTCGACGTACCCGCGCACGTATCCGGCCGAACCGTCTGTAAGTGCGAAAACGAAACCAGCAGCAAAACAAACGGCACCGTACGCAACGCCTGGCGCTTATCAGCCACCGCCGCCTGCGACGCAGATGCCACGGTAAACAGATTTAAATTAGGAGTATCCTTTAGTGGATCATTTTTCTTACGTGGATGGCGAACTTCGCGCTGAAAACGTGTCCTTGAATGAATTGGCAGCAGAATTTGGCACGCCATTTTTCTGCTATTCGGCCGCGACATTGACCCGGCATTACCAAGTGTTTACTGACGCACTTTCAGGTGTCGATGCAGATATCTATTACGCCATGAAGGCCAACAGTAATCTCGGTGTATTGGCCACTCTCGGTAACTTGGGTGCAGGCATGGATATCGTATCGGGTGGTGAATTGGTGCGGGCACAAGCAGCTGGTATTTCGCCCTCCAAAATCGTTTTTTCCGGTGTTGGAAAATCAGTTGATGAGTTGCGTGCCGCCTTGGATGCGGATGTGCATCAAATCAACTTGGAATCATACGAAGAACTGCATGCTTTGTCCGCCATCGCCTCAGAAATGGGCAAGACCGCACATGTTGCTATTCGCGTGAATCCCAACGTTGATGCCAAGACACACGCCAAGATTACAACAGGCCTAAGTGAGAATAAATTTGGTATCGCTTGGGAACAGGCAGAGGCAATTTTCACCGAAGCCAACGGATTGCCGGGCATCGATGTTGTGGGTGTCGCTGTTCATATCGGATCACAGTTGACGGATATTGAACCATACCGGGCTGCATATACAAAAGTGCGTGGTCTGGTTGAGAAACTTCGTGGATTGGGACTGAATATTCGTGCCGTCGACTTGGGTGGCGGTTTGGGTATCCCTTATGATGCTGAAACTCCACCAAGCCCTGCTGAATATGGTGCCATGGTCCAAGACGTCATGGCCGGTATTGATTGCCGTCTAGGGTTTGAGCCAGGGCGTATGATTGTCGGCAACGCGGGCATCTTGGTCAGCCGTGTGATCTATGTGAAAAGCGGCATTGATCGGAAATTTTTGATCTTAGATGCTGCGATGAATGACTTGATTCGCCCCGCTTTATACGAGGCGCATCACACGATTGTACCTGTGACCGAACCTACAACAGATGCGATGGCACCGATAGATATTGTAGGCCCCGTTTGCGAGACCGGTGACACCTTTGCCCGTCAACGCATGATGCCAGAGGTCAAAGCGGGCGATTTGGTCGCATTCCGCTCGGCGGGGGCTTATGCGGCGGTGATGGCGTCGACGTATAATGCGCGCGATCTATTGCCAGAAATTTTGGTAAATGATTCAGATTATGCATTGGTTTCTGAGCGTGTCACCATACATGATATACTGAAACGCGAGCATATCCCCGTTTGGTTGTCAGGCCAGGGGCAGGAGAAAAACGTCGGATGACAGAAACGCCGGATGATGATCGAACGATAGAGCGCCTTGGACCTGTTCTTCGAGGGGCCGTTCTTTCAATCCGGTGGGAAAAAATCTGGCGTGTCCTTTGGGCCCCCTTAGCGGTATTCACATTATTCATCGGCATCGCGTTAACCGATGTGCTGCCTTTACTGCCCGATGTGTTGCATGCATTGGTTCTATGTTTTCTGGCGGCGCTTCTTGGGTTTTCGTGTTCCGGGTTTAAACGCGCATTAGAACCGATCAACGCGGAACAAGCTGCACGCCGTGTCGAAGACGAATCAGGTCTTCGTCATCGCCCCCTGACGGCGCTTTTTGATCGCCCAACGCAAACGAAGCTATCGCCCGAAGCCGAAGTCTTGTGGCATGCGCACCTTAAACGTGCTGAAAAAGACACTGAAAAATTAAACGTACCGATGCCGCATCCGCGGGTCGCGTTACGCGATATTCGAGGCCTTCGTTTTATCCCGGTCGTGGTTTTATTCATTGGTATTCTGATGGGCGGGAGCGAGCCGTTTGACCGGATCGCCCGCGCGATTGCGCCAACGGGCGGCGTCCACCAATCGCAGTCTTTCCAGGTCGATCTTTGGCTGACGCCGCCACGTTATACTGGTTTGGCCCCCACGACTTATAGTCAGAGTGGGATATCTAAACCCGAAGATGAAGACGCCATCGATCGTCAGCGAAAAGGAAGTTTGATCGTTCCTGTTGGCTCGCAATTACTGGTGCAGATTACGGATGCAGAACATCCGCCGATCCTGGCGCTGGGTGCCAAGACAGTGCCATTTGCGCAGTTGGGCGATGAACAAAGCGCATCATATAAACTTGAAACAGACGTTGGAGCTGGTTTTGTCGGTGCCGAGACTATGGCCCTGAAGATCGGCGGAGTCACAATCGCTGAATGGGGTGTGCGGGTGGCACCAGACAATGCTCCCACCGTTGAATATGAACGTGCACCATCACGGCGTCGCGATACGCAACTGGATGTCACCTATCTTGCCAGTGATGATTACGGTGTTCGAGAAATTGAAATGTTGATCGTTCGCCCCAATGGCCGCGCCGTTCCAGGTGGTGAAGCCGAAATCCGGGTCGAATTACCGTTATCCGGTGATCGCCGAAATATTCAAACCAGTTCAGCACGTGATTTTTCGGCGCACCCTTGGGCGGGGTTGCCGGTACGTGTGCAATTGATTGCGACGGATACTGCAGATCAAACGGCTAAAACGGAAACCATTGAAGTCGTCTTGCCGGAACGCATCTTTAATCATCCTGTGGCGCGATCTTTGGCAGAAGTGCGAAAGCAAATAAATGATCCAACGCCAGATGTCATAAAGGCAGGGGCTGCACAACTTCAGGAATTGTCCCTTTATCCAATGCGGTTCTTTGATGACTTGGTGTCATTTTTGTCTATTCGGGTGGCGCATAGTCGCTTGGCGTATGCAAAGGGCGATGATCAGATTGCCAGTGTACAACGATTGCTGTGGGAAACGGCGCTGCGGATTGAAGATGGTGAATTTGCCTTAGCAGAAGCTGATTTGCAGCGTCTCCAAGAAGAAGCCATGCAGGCATTGCGTGATGGGAAATTGGGTGAAGAACTTGACCAGATCATGCAACAACTACAAGACGCCATGGATCGATACATGCAAGCCTTGGCCGAGCGGCTTGAGGAAATGGGTCTCGACCAATTGCCGCCCATGGCGAATTTGCCCGAGATGCAGACTCAAGACATCCAGGACATGATGGACCGCATCCAAGAAATGGCCGAGACCGGAAATCGGGATGCCGCCGAACAGATGTTGGCTGAAATGCAACAAATGTTGGATCAGCTGCGCGAAGGTCTTCAGATGCAGCAGTCCAACCCGGCAATGGCGAACGCCCGCAAAATGATGGATGATCTGCGCTCTTTGACCGAAGACCAGCAGCAATTATTAGACCGCACATTCGAAGAAAGCCAAAACGAGCGTTCGGGCGCTTTCCAACGCCCGCGTCTTGTGCCCGGACAACCAGGCCAGCAACAGGGCCAACAGCCCGGCCAGCAACAAGGTCAGCGTCAACAAGGGCAACAGGGTCAGCAACCAGGCCAACAACAGGGCCAAGGACCAAGTGCGGCAGATCAACAAGCACTGCGCCAACGGCTGGGTGAGTTGATGATGCAGATGGATGAGGCTTTGGGCCAAATCCCAGAAAACATGGGGCGTGCCGAGCAACAGATGGAGCAGGCAGGCAACAATATGGGTAAAGGCGAGATGGGCGACGCTGCCAACAACCAAGCCCAAGCCTTGGAAGAATTGCGCAATGCCACCAATCAAATGGCTGAGGCCATGGCGCAACAGTTTGGTGCGCAATTGGGGTTGGGAAGTGGACAGCCGCAGCGTTCAGGCAATCAACAAGGTTTTGATCCATTTGGCCGTCGCAATTCTAACGAAAACGGTCAGGGCGCGTCAGCCGAGGACGCTGATGTTCAGCTCCCTGATCGGATGGAAATCTTACGGGCGCGGGAAATTCTCGAAGAACTGCGCAAACGGTCAGGCGAGCGAAGTCGCCCTAAAATTGAACTCGATTACATCGATCGATTACTGGATATTTTCTAAATCGAAAGCCTTCAGCGTTTAGCTGCCGGGAGCCTCGCGTTCGATGAACGTGACTTCCAATCGTCGCGCCAGGGCGCTTGGATTTTCCAATTGGATTTCAAATGCAATCTTATCACCAGCAATCAACTCGTTCTTGAGTGGTGCCGATTGGCCAGACTGGACCACATTGCCCTCGGTGTCTGAGAGCCTGAGTTCTAACATCGGAACGGAACGTGAGCGCTCAGAAACGTTTACAACATCGCCCCGGACCACCAGTACATCTTTGCCGCCAATGGATTCACGTGTGCTTTTGACGTCGTTGATGGATAAGCCTGCACCCAACGAGTCGTCCTCTAGACCGATCGTAGAATAAAGGCTTTCGGCGGCTGGGAATGTATTGACGATTGTGTCGCGGAGGAAAAATACTGAGCCAATTGCGCCTAAGATAAATACCAAGACGACAACGGCGATGATGATCTTAAGCATGGAGCCACTGCTCTCATCCTCGTCG
>DGNZ01000334.1 GCA_002389175.1 Rhodospirillaceae bacterium UBA4479
AGCCCATTCGAAGCAAGCGCGACAACGCCCGCCCGCGTGCGCTGTCCCTGCCCCTGCCGGTCATACCAGACCACGCCGGAGGCCTTGCCTTGTGCATCGATCTCAACCTCGAAAACCCGCGCACCGGTTATGAGTTGAACCCCGGCCGCGATTGCCTGCGGCCAATAGCTCACATCAGTGGCGCTACGGGCACCATGCGGACACCCCAGATCGCAAGGACCACAATTGTTACATGCGCCACGCCCTTCACCATAGGGCTCAGTGTTGATAGCAACGTCGGCCGGCCACCAATGCCAACCCAACTGGTCAAAGGCCCCTGCCATTCGCTCACCAGCACGGCCCATTGGAACAGGTGGCATCTGACGTTTATCACGAGGTGGGTTTCCCGGATCACCTGCCAATCCAGAAACGCCCATCATCCGATCGTTCTCTTCGTAGTAAGGTGCGAGGTCTTCGTATGATATTGGCCAATCGTCGCCCACGCCATCAAGTGTTTTCGTTCGGAAATCAGATGGTCGAAAGCGTGGAAAATGCGCGCCCCACAGAATTGTTGACCCGCCGACTGCGTTATATAGGAAAGGCTTGATTGCAGCTTCAGTGTCATCGACCGGATAGTCCTGCGGCGCTGCGCGTACATTTGGATTAGGGTGATGTGTAGTCTGGCGCGCAATCTCCCAGTCGGGGCGCAGCGAGGGGGTCGCGTCAGGATCGATCCAACCACCCTGCTCAAGACACGTGACCTTAAAACCCGCCCGGGCCAGTCGCCATGCCGCAGCTCCGCCACTTGCACCCGCGCCAACGATGACAACATCAGTCATGCGCAACCTCATTTTCATTTGTTATTTCTTTGTTCACAACTCGTTCACAGCGCACCGCGCGATCATCACCAAGGTCCGTCAATATCTGCGAATTTGTGCGACACTTATCGACCACATGTGGACAGCGGCTGGCAAGATAACAGCCCTTAGGCACGTCAATGGGCGACGGTATCTCACCCTGGAGCGCAGCAAGTGCGGGGTTGTCCACACGTCGGCGCGTCGGATCCGGCATCAGATGCGCTGATAAAAGCGCCTTCGAATAGGGATGCTGGGGCGCGGTAAAGACCTGTTCCACACTACCTTCCTCCACGATTTGGCCAAGGTACATCACCGCTACCCGCTGGCACAAGTAGCGCACAGTCGTCAGGTCATGACTGATAAACAAATAGCTGATTCCTAACTCTTTTTGGAGCCGTGCCAATAGCGCAATTAAGCTATTTCGCGCACGCGGGGCAAGGACACTTGTTGGCTCGTCCAGAACGACGAAATCTGGATTACAGATTAGCGCACGCGCAATGTTGATCCTTTGCAGGGTCGAGGCACCAAGATCACGCGGCTTGGCCATCATCATTGAGGGATCAAGGTCAACTTGTTTTAACGCATCAACTGCGCGCTGCTTCCGCGCCGCTTTGTTTCCGCCTTCATGAACGCGCAGCGGTTCGTCCAGAATATTAGCAATAGTCCAACGCGGATTGACGCTGTCAAATGGGTCTTGAAATACAATTTGCATCCTCGACCGCATCCGTCGCATCTCAGTAGCACTTAATTCAGTGACATCTTGACCATCCAGTGTAACTGCGCCGGCCGTAGGATGCTCTAAACGCATCAGGCACCGGCCAACCGTGGTTTTGCCCGAACCGCTTTCTCCAACAAGGCCCACTGCTTCACCCTTTACCACGCTGATCGTGACTTTATCGACCGCCTGCACGACCTTATCAGAACCGCGCAGCGGGAAATGCTTGGTCAGCTGTTTGGTTTGCAAAAAACCGGGCTTGCCTGAAACTTGTGGTGGAAAGCCCGAGGCACGCTCGTGGTAAAAGCGTAAAATCTCTTTGCTGTAAGGATGCTGCGGTTCTGCAAAAAACTTGTGGACCGGAGCGTCCTCCACAATTCGTCCCTTATGCAATACAAGCACTCTATCACAGAAATTCGCAATCACTCCAAGATCCTGGCTAACAAGCAACATAGCCGAACCAGTTTTCTGGACAGTCTGCCACATCTCATCAAGAAACTGCGCCTGAATCGTCACATCAAGTCCAGACGTTGGTTCATCTGCAATCAACAGGCGTGGCGTCGATGAAAGCGCTATCGCTATCAGCGCGCGCTGCGCCATGCCACCAGACAATTCGTGGGCGTAAGCTTCAACACGACGCTCTGGGTCATTGATGCCAACAAAGCGCAGCATCTCAACCGCCTGCATCCGTGCCTCAGCCGCCGTCACATCATTATGGGCTCGGTAGGCGTGGCCAATCTGCCGGCCAACCCGCAGCATCGGGTTCAATGCGGCGCGCGGGTTTTGAACGATGATTCCTATATCTCGGCCCCTTATCGCGCGTATCTCCGCATCTGGTAGGGTTAGCAAATCGCAACCATCGAATTCAACCTTGCCGCCCAATATCTTGCCTGGTGGACGCGCCATCCCCATCAATGCCAACGCAGTTGTTGATTTGCCAGACCCTGCATCACCAACCAGACCGACTACCTCACGCGTGTTTAAATCAAAGCTTACACCGTCAACTGGCACTATCAGATCGCCAGACACTTCATAGCCAACCTTCAGATCACGGACACGCAACAGAGGATCATCCCTTTTCATATCTGCGCTCCAGTGCATTTCCAAGAACAGCAAATCCAAAAACGGTCAAAGAAATTGCAAGGCCAGGAAAGACGGATGGCCACCATTCACCCAGTACAATCTGGTTTGCGCCTGTCGAAATCATCAGCCCCCATTCAGGCGTCGGTGGACGCACCCCTGCACCCACAAATGACAGCCCCGCCGTCAAAAGTATTGCGAAACCGATTGTCACAGAAGATTGTATCAAGGCCGGTGTTAGGGAATTTGGCAGAACATGTCGGAGCGCGATCGAAAGCTCTGAGTTGCCCATTGCACGTGCGGCTTCCACAAATCCGCGCGACCTTTGGCTTAATACCTCTGCCCGAGTCAGCCTTAGGTAGATCGGTGTATACACTAATGCCAGGGCAATTATAATGTTGGTGGCAGATCGCCCAGCAAGCGCCACAAGTACCATCGCCATGATAAACACCGGAAACGACTGAAGTACGTCTGACACCCTTATCAAAAATTCGGTCCCCCAGTTTCGCCAATACCCAGCCAACAGCCCAAAAAAAACACCCACGATAAGCGACAGGATGTTCGCTAAAAGTGCTATTTTCAGGTCCGTGCGTGGGGCCGCAATGACGCGAGAATAGATATCATATCCATTTGCATCGGTTCCCATCCAGTGTGGCGGGTAGTCCAGTTTCCCACTGATCCAATCGAACAACAATCCAGGTATCTCGGTTAGACCTGGTGGTGGAAAAGCAATCCTGATGGTCGTTCGCGTTGGGTCGTACGGACCGATATAGGGCCCAAAGATAGCAAGAAACACGACCAGCGCGACGATAAACACGCCAACCCGCAAAAGCCAATCAGCCTTGCGCACTGGCGGGACATATGCGGTCTCTTCGAGCAGATCATCTTTTATTTCTCTGGACATTAGTAGGCAATCCTTGGGTCAATAGTGGCGTGGATCAGGTCAAGAAGCAGGTATACAATGAGACTGATTGCCGTAATTACAAGTACTACACCTTGAATCGCCGGATAGTCGAAAGCAAGAACGGACCGGATGGCATACTGACCGATACCACCAAGCGAGAAGACGCTTTCTACGAGCACCGCCCCGGACAGCATAAAGCCATAAAGAATACCTATCAAAGTCATGGAGGGGCCCATCGCGGCACGCAACGCATAGCGTGCAACCCGTTTGCGGGGTAATCCAATAAGGTTGGCATATAAAACGAAATCTGATTGCAGCGCGCGAAGCATGTTTTGGCGAACCATTTTAATTATTGGGCCAGACAAGATAAAAGCTAACGTGATAACAGGCATCATTAAGTGATGTAACGCCTCAAAAAATTTACCAACTTCTCCTGCGATCAAGGTATCGATCAACATGAAACCAGTCACAGATTCTGGCGGAAAGGTCAGGGGTGAAAGCTGCCCAAGCGGTGCAGGTGCCCAGCCCAGTTGAAAATAAAACACATAAACAAAAAGAAGGCCCCACCAGAATTCTGGCTGTGATCCAGCGAAAAGGCTGTACACAAAAACACCCTTGTCTGCCGCTTTGCCCGGGTTCAACGCACCAAGCATACCCACAGGGATAGAGATAAAGAAAGCTAGAATGAAAGCGATGGTTATCAACTGCAAAGTAACTGGAAGGAAAACTTCAATCTCTGACCCTACCGGTGAACCGGTCACCCATGAAACACCTAGGGAGCCTTGGAAAAGTCCTGCCTGGATATCGGGGAAAAGGCCAATATAAATACCAAGTTGTTGTAGTAGGGGTCTGTTAAGACCTAATTGGCGGGCTGCCTGATCATAAGCATCCGCGCTAGAATTAAGCCCCACCAACCTCGACACAGGGTCGGCTGGAAGGAGCCGGATTAAAAAGAAAACCGCAATTACCAAACAAAAGAGTTGAATAAAGCCAATTAGAGTTCTGCGCGTAATGTATCGAATAAGCATATGGGACCTTTCCGGCGCTGGTTCGCAAAGGCCCCAATATGATTATTCAGATATTTTCAGGTCGCTATAACGAATTGAATTGTCTGGATACCATTTGAGTCCACTGACATTCTCGCTAAACGCCCATTGGGTTCGATATTCGACAATCGGCAGCCAAGCAACATCTGCCGCAAGCATATCCTGAATTGTAGCCAGTGTTGCGTCGCGGCTTGCGCTATCAGGATCGATACGAGCCTTAGCCCACATCGCGTCAAGCTCAGCGTTGCGATAGTTAACCATGTTGTTGAGGCCACCATTTTCAGGCGACACAAAGAATAGCTGGATCGCATAGCCTGAATCAACACCAATTGGCTTTTCCTGATCGTTGACTGCAAATGGCAAGTCTCGCTTAACAAGCTGGCGATCTCCATATTGAGTCTGTGGGATCGGGTCAAGCGTCGCCGGAATTCCCACATCTCGTAGAGCAGTCTGGATCACGTTAACTATGGGCCCGAGTGTTGATTCCTTCTCAGCAACATAAGACAAAGCGAACGCATCTGAAAAAGCCTCCAGCCCCGCTCCATCGGCATAGCCTGCTTCAGCAAGGAGCGTGCGTGCCATATCGGGATCATAACTAAAGCCAGCCGCTGCTGGGGTGTACCCAGGATATGTTGACGGCACTAGACCTTTCCATTTAGTCGCTTCGCCGAAATAGCCCGTAGCTATAATCTGCTCAAAAGGAATAGCGTGGGCAATTGCTTGACGCAATTTGATGTTGTCAAATGGTGCGACATCAAAGTTCATGTGAATAAATAAGTTCTCGTTACCTGTCACACCGGCAACCGTCAGTCCATCGACATCTGCAATCGAGTTAAATTCGCGGGGTGTTAGCCCTGTCACGAGATCAGCTTGGCCAGAGCGCAAAACGACCAACCGATTGGATGACTGTGGTACTCGACGCACGCTCACACGGGTAGCATCAGGTGCTCCACGATAATAGTCAGGAAAGGCAGAATAAGTAATTTGTTCACTTTTTGCCCAGCTTTCTAAGCAGTATCCACCAAAGCCAGGAGCGCCAGTATTATTTACATAATCGTGGCTCCACGGATCTGCTTCAGTAGCATTAGCTTCCATGATTTCCTTGTCGAAGATAAGAAGTCCAAAGATCGTAAGCACAGGTAGTAAGAGCGCATTTGGTTCGGCTTGCCGAATCTGGACAGTATAATCGTCTACTTTTACGATGCTGTCGCCTAATTTTTTTGCAGCTGGATCTTCACCAAAGACTTCAGGTCCAAATCCGTGTATACTGGCCACGTTAGACAAAAACCAGCCGATGGGAGCAGCGCCCGAAACTGATTTAGCTCGCTGGAATGTGTAGATGACATCGTCCGCATCAAAAGTCGCGCCACCGCAGCCGGACACGCCCTCGCGAAGGTTGAAAGTCCACGTCAAGCTTGCTTCGTCAAAATCCCAACTTTCTGCCAGCCGCCCCTCAAACGTATTAAAATCTGGCAGAGTCACACCATCTTCTGTCTCTCCATCCGCATAGCCGACCAGCGGTTCTAGCAAGGTCACCATACCCTGCTGACTGGACGGGATAGCCGCTGCCGGTCCATCGTAATTGAGACCCGCAGGCACGTCTTCAGCAAGTATCAGAATATCTTGGGCCATTGCAGGTCCCGCGATTGCCAGCGCGCAAAGCGCGGCGGTTGCCGTTGAAATCATAGTCTTCATTTGTTAATACCCCCCATAATTGTTTAATTTGTTCGGACAAATAACGCATCATGTCGATTAGCTGTCAAGAGTTTTCTAACTTTAGGCAGTATGGGCTGCCGGTTGGGTTTGACTGGGTTTTCCTTGCCAGATACAACGTAACCAATAAACTGTTTGACAAATCCTGAAAAATATTCACATTTGTTCGAACAAATTTTAATGTGCAATTTCGCATTCAATCCCTACCATAGGATTTATACCATGTACGTATTCGTCCTCTTTAATCTCAAGCCCGGCGTTGCAACAACCGAGTATGAGGCATGGGCCAAATCAACCGACATTCCAACGGTTCGTAAACTCAGCTCTATCAAACACTTCGATGTTTATCGATCTACCAGCCTTTTAGGCGCCGACGGCACGCCACCCTATGCCTATGTAGAATTGATCAAGATTGGAAACGACACCGAATTTGGTGCGGACGTAAGCACACCCAAAATGCAAGAGATCGCCGCCCAATTTAGGAAATTTGCCGATAATCCACAATTTATGGTGATGGACGACATCACAGAAGAACCATGAACAAGGTAGCACTGATCACAGGTGCAGCTCGGCGCAAGGGTCTGGGCCAAGCCATCGCCACCCGGCTTGCATCCGATGGTTATGACATATTACTGCACGACAGAGGCGCGATAGAAGGCGACATCGCACCCGCACATGGCGTTGGTGTTAATCACGACCTAGATACAACTGCGCAAAAAATCCGGGCTGCTACCGGTCAAAAGGTGGAAACGGTGACCGGGGACCTACTGGATGACACCGAGATAGCCAGTATAGTTGCGGCTGCGGATGCACATTTTGGGCGGCTCGACATCCTCGTGAACAATGCAGGGGTCGGCTATCTTTTTGGCCCTTTGACCGAGACTGACCCAGCCCATCTGGATGCTGTCCTGGGCGTAAACCTTCGTGCGCCGATGTTATTGACGGGCCAAGCGGCAAACATGATGATCCGTGGCGGTATTGGCGGACGAGTCGTTAACATCGCCAGTCAAGCCTCAAAGTCTGGATTCGCCTTCGCTTCGGCCTATACGGCATCGAAGCATGGGCTTCTCGGATTTACCAGATCCGCCGCGCTGGAGTTGGGAAAACACGGAATCACGGTCAACGCAGTCTGCCCAAACCACGTCACAACTGGCTTGGGTACTTGGCAGAACGAATACATGAGCAAAGCTCGAGGTGAAACGTTAGAAGAATACATGGCTGGTATGAGGGCGCGTATCCCTCTAGGTCGCACTGGTCTGCCCGAAGACACCGCCAATGCAGTCGCATTTTTGTGTTCAGAACAGGCTTCTTATGTGACTGGCGAGGCAATGAACGTCTCAGGTGGCGAGGAGTACCACTAATGACATTTGAATGGCCAAACAAGGCGAGGCTCGCAATGTCCTTCGTAATAAACATTGAGGAAGGTTCTGAGATGTCAATTCTGCGCGGCGACAAAGGTCCCGAGCCGGTAGACGAGCTCGGCGTTGCCCTCAAGATACCGATCCGAAATTATGCCAATGAAAGCAATTATCAATACGGGATACGAGCAGGCGCAAAGCGTGTCTTTAGAGCTTTTGAAAAAGCGCAAATCAAAACCACCGTCACTGCCGCCGCCCAGTCACTGGAAGCCGCGCCAGAAGTCGTAAGGATGATCGTTGAGGGTGGGCACGAGACTTGTTCGCATGGCTTGCGCTGGGTGCATCAATTCAGTTTCACAGAGGACCGCGAGAGAGCCTTCATTCAAAAGGCTATCGATAGTATTAAAGTAACGACAGGTCTTCGGCCCTTGGGTTGGTTATCGCGCTATCTGCACACAGATATTACCCGCGCGTTGCTAGCTGAGATGGGGTTCGAATACCACATGGACGACTTCTCCGACGACACGCCTCACTGGGATGTAGTGGATACGCCGAAGGGACCCAAACCAATCGTTATTGTTCCTTACGCGCTCGACACGAACGATATGAAATTCTGGTTGGCCCCAGGATATACACCCGAGCAATGGCTGGACTATGCCATAGCAACTTTCGACCAACTTTATGCGGAAGCCGACGATGGCGTGCCACGGCTGATGTCGCTTGGCCTTCATTTGCGAATAATCGGTCGCCCCGGCCGGATTGGCGCGCTCGAAAATTTCATATCACATGTCCAATCAAAGCCAGATGTGTGGTGCGCCAGCCGTCTTGACATCGCACGCGCCTTTTCAAGTTCAGTGCCTGCACCAACGTCAGCAACAGTTATGGAGACAAAATGACAAATCCTCTTGATCAGGTTGCTGCGCATGTCGTCTCAGCCAGGACCGAGAATTTACCCCCAGAGGTCGTAGCAAAGGCAAAAACCTTCCTGCTCGACACTTTTGGCGTAGGGATTGCCGGATCTTCAGGCACTGGCGTTACAGAATTGATCAATGTTGCGCGTGGATGGGGATCAGAACCAGAAGCAAGTATTCTGGCAACCGGTGAGAAGATGTGTGCCCAGTCGGCAGCTCTCGTAAATGCTTATCAAATCCATTGCCTAGAATTTGACTGCGTCCACGAGGGCGCTGTACTTCACCCTATGGCAACAATTCTTGGCGCGGTCATGGCCTGGTCCGAGCGGCAAGCAACCAGAGGACAAAAAGTACATGGCAATGATCTTATCGCGGCGCTGGTTGTAGGCGTAGACGTTTCGACTATGCTCGGTATTGCAACCGATTCAGAACTGCGTTTCTTTCGGCCCGCCACAGCAGGCGGGTTTGGCGCGGCGGCCGCGATAGGACGGCTTGAAGGATTTGACTCACAGCAGATGAAAGATGCTTTTGGCGCGCAGTACTCCCAAACCAGTGGGACGCTGCAAGCCCATGTCGAAGGCTCGCCAATGCTTGGCATGCAGGTAGGTTTTAACGCTCGGGCCGCCATTGTTTCCGCGGATCTCGCATTAGCGGGTTTTCGAGGGCCACACGATATTTTAACTGGCCAATATGGCTATTTTCGGCTGTTTGAGCAGGACAATCACGACATAACTGCATTTTTGCCCTCTTTGGGACGAGACTGGCAAATATTAAAAATGTCGCACAAACCCTATCCGTCTGGCCGTTTGACCCATGGCGCGATCGACGGTCTAGAACAATTGATGCACCAACATAAATTTCTTCCAGACGACATTTCTGCAATTACAGCCCGCGTTCCACCACTAGTTCATCGTCTAGTGGGACGCCCCATGATAGAAAACCCCGAGGCAAACTACGCAAAGCTTTGCCTTGCGTTCGTTGCAGGAACCTTCCTCGAGCGCGGGCATGTAAATGTGCCTGACTTTCGAGGCGAAGCGCTCAACGACCCAGCCGTCAATCGTTATGCGCAATTGGTTACAGTAGAATTGGACAACAACTCCGACCTTAACGCGCTCAATCCGCAACAGATCTCTGTTCAGCTGAATGACGGAACAATCCATGCCTGCGACCTAACACATGTTTACGGCCACCCCGACAATCCGCTCAGCCAGGAAGAGAACCTTGCAAAGTTCAAGCGTTGCGCGAGCTATTCAACCTCTCCACTTAGTTTGGAAGCTCAGGACAAGTTGATCACCGCCATCGCGGGTCTTGAGGCAATAGACGATATAGCACACCTTATGGTTCTGTCCCGTGGAGCTACGCCATGACGCCCCATCGGTCACTTTTATTCGCTCCCGCCAACCGCCCCGATATCCATGATAAAGCCCTCAATTCAGGCGCTGATATCGTATGCCTCGACCTCGAAGACGCAGTGCCGTCAGCCGACAAAGCGTCGGCCCGCAGCACTGCAACCAGTTTCTTGACCGACGACGCATCGGGCCCACAGCGTGTTGTGCGTATTAACGGGCTTCGCAGCGCTGACGGGCTACGCGACATTCTTGCATTGTTAGACGGCAACCCCACGGGCGGTACGATTTTTCTTCCAAAGGTGGCGACCGCAGATGAGGTTCGCATAACTGACGAACTTATTACCGAAGCCACCGCGCCGCTAAAGATTGGTGTTTTGATTGAGAGCCTTGAGGGTTTGCAGAATGTGATTGCCATTCTGCAATCCTCACCGCGCATTTCCTTTGCGATGTTTGGCGCGGTGGATTATGCTGCCGAACTGGGGGTCGAAGTCGCACACGAACCCCTTTTGCATGCCCGCACAACGCTGGTTCATGCTGCGAAACTGGCCGGTGTAAATGTCCTCGACGTGCCTTGCCTTGCCTTCCGCGACGACGATGCGGTGGCATCAGAGGCACTAGCAGCCCACAAGCTAGGGTTCACCGGTAAAGCTGCCCTTCATCCTTCAAACCTAACCATTCTCAATAACACTTTCAGCCCGTCCGACGCTGATATCGCCTATGCCGAAAAGGTAATAGCCCTCTACGAAGACA
>DGNZ01000211.1 GCA_002389175.1 Rhodospirillaceae bacterium UBA4479
TGATGGGTGCCGTTGCAACATCTGCGCTAGATAAGGGCGGGGAAGTTAAGGGGATTATCCCCGAGTTCATGATGAAGATGGAAGTGGGGGATCTTCCGGGGGTCGATCAAGAACTGACCGACAGTATGCATAGCCGCAAGCGGCGGATGTTTGAGTTATCAGATGCGTTCGTTGCGATTTCGGGCGGTTTGGGCACGTTGGATGAGCTGATTGAGATCACGACATGGAAGCAGTTACGCTTGCACGATAAACCGATCATTTTACTGAACGAGGGTGGCTATTGGGATGATTTCGCCCGTATGTTCGAAAATATCATCGAAGGTGGATTTGCATCCGAGGCCAATGCGTCGCTGATTACCGTCGTCGACAGTGTTGAAAAAGTGTTCGAGGTATTGTCAGGTGTCGCGGTGTCTGAAATTGAAACAGAATCTAATCGACTCTGAGGCCATTGGAACACCCGAAAATGTTACCTGACGCCATTCCGACCGTAGATTTAGAACAGCCCGATGCGGCAGGTGCCATTGATGCGGCGTGCCGGACAAAAGGGTTTTTTTATCTGCGCGGTCACGGCGTTCCGGCCACTGTAATAGAGCGCGCGTTTGAGCATTCCGCTGCGTTCTTTGCATTGCCCGAAGCCACCAAGACTGCATATCACATTTCCAATGCGCACCCGCATCAGCGGGGTTATGTGCCGTTATTTGGCGAAGCGCTGGATGATACGACCCCACCTGATTTCAAAGAGAGTTATGATCTGGGCGTCGATTTGCCTTCCGATCACCCGGATGTGGTGGCAGGTAAGCCGTTTTCTTCACCGAATGTATGGCCCGAGGTCGATGGTTTTAAAAACGCGATATCGGCCTACCACGATGCGATGATGACTTTAAGCGAGCGCCTGGTCACCTTGACCGCCCAAGGGCTTGGCTTGGGCGCTGATTATTTTGATGCTGCAATGCGCGACCCTGTCGGCAATCTGCGACTGTTGCACTATCCACCATCTGATCAGCCGGGCGCATCTGGCGGGTGTGGCGAACATACTGATTATGGTTTTATGACCATCCTGGCCCAGGATGATGTTGGTGGATTGCAGATCGAAGCTTCGGACGGCCAATGGCTGGATATCGCGCCCCATCCAACTGAGTTCGTTGTGAATCTCGGTGACCTGCTAACCCATTGGACAGGTGGACGTTACCAGGCGCGGCGCCACCGGGTTGTCGGTGGCCTGCGCCATGATCGCTATTCGATCCCGTTCTTTCTTGATCCGAATGTGGATGCGGACGTTTCCGTGGTCCCGACATGTATGGCTGATGAAACTGCTGATGCATATCCGCCCATTAATGCAGGCGAATACCTACAATCGCGGTTTGATGCGACATTTGTCTATCGGCAGTAGCCGACGACCTTGCCATTGCGGCACCTCCAGAATATCTTGCACTGCACCATAGAGATGGATTTATGACCCGGGCCGGGGGGCTAGGGTTTCAATAAGGAATGCTCGAGAATGTCTAAGATTAAGGTCGTGAATCCGATCGTCGAACTCGACGGCGACGAGATGACGCGGATCATTTGGGAATTTATTAAAGACAAGTTGATCCTGCCGTACTTGGACGTCGATCTTAAATATTATGATCTGAGCGTCCAAAAACGCGACGAAACCGACGATCAAATTACGGTCGATGCGGCCAATGCGATCAAAGAATTTGGCGTGGGCGTCAAGTGCGCGACGATCACCCCGGACGAACAGCGGGTTGAGGAATTTGGTCTGAAACAGATGTGGCGCTCACCAAATGGCACGATCCGCAATATTTTGGGCGGCACCGTTTTTCGCCAGCCGATCATTTGCAAAAACGTGCCCCGATTGGTGCCGGGCTGGACCCGCCCCATCGTGATTGGCCGCCACGCTTTTGGTGATCAATACCGGGCGACTGATTTCTTGTTCCCAAGCGCAGGTAAGCTGAGCATTAAGTTCGTTCCCGATGATGGTGGCGACGTGATCGAGCACGAAGTGTTTCAGGCACCGGATGCGGGCGTTGCCATGGCTATGTATAATCTGGACGAAAGCATCCGCGGCTTTGCTCGGGCGTCTTTGAACTATGGATTGAACCTGGGATGGCCCGTTTATTTGTCGACTAAGAACACAATTTTGAAAAAATACGATGGCCGCTTCAAAGACCTTTTTGAAGAAATTTTTCAAGCAGAATTCAAAGATAAATTTGCTGAAAAAGGCATCACTTACGAACACCGCCTGATCGACGACATGGTGGCGTGTGCGATGAAGTGGGAAGGCGGCTTTGTCTGGGCCACCAAGAATTACGACGGTGATGTGCAGTCCGATACCGTGGCCCAGGGGTTTGGCTCGCTCGGCCTGATGACATCAGTCTTGATGACGCCTGATGGTAAAACGGTTGAGGCCGAGGCAGCGCACGGCACCGTGACGCGCCATTATCGCCAACACCAAGAAGGCAAAGAAACATCGACCAACCCCATTGCGTCCATCTTTGCGTGGACACAGGCCCTGAGTTATCGCGGCGAGTTTGATGACACCCCAGACGTTTCTGCCTTTGCTGAAAAACTAGAGAAAGTCTGCGTCGAAACCGTCGAAAGCGGCTTTATGACCAAGGATTTGGCGCTGCTGGTGGGACCGGAACAAGGGTGGATGACGACCCAACAATTTTTGAACAAGCTGGATGACAACCTAAAAGTTGCCATGAACTCAGGTTCATAAATAATTTTGTCATCCCGGACTTGATCCGGGACCCAGAATTTCAGACAGCTGGGGCCCGGCTTTCGTCGGGATGACACAGTCGAGAATTAAAGAAGGACCGCAGTGCGGGCCCAAATAGAGACAAAGAAAGAGGGAAATGGAACATGTCCGATAAAGCAGATATCATTTACACAAAAGTTGACGAAGCACCTGAGTTGGCGAGCGGTTCGTTCCTTCCGATCATTCGTGCGTTTGCAAAACCTGCGGGCATTACATTCGGTACCAAGGATATCTCGCTTGCGGGGCGTATCCTTGCGCAGTTCCCTGACCTGTTGTCGGACGATCAGCGTCAATCTGATGATTTGGCAGAACTGGGTGAGTTGGTCAAAAAACCCGAAGCCAATGTGATCAAACTGCCCAACATCAGCGCATCTATGCCGCAATTGGAAGAAGCCATCCGCGAGTTGCAGGAACAGGGCTATCCGATCCCGGATTATCCGCATAACCCAAAAGATGATGCCGAACGTGCCATCCAAGCGGCCTATGACAACGTCAAAGGCAGTGCCGTGAACCCGGTGCTGCGTGAAGGTAACTCTGACCGTCGTGCGCCAAAGGCCGTGAAAGAATTCGCTAAGAAAAACCCCCATTCCATGGGTGCGTGGGCGTCGACATCGAAAACGCATGTTTCATCGATGGATAGCGGTGATTTCTTTTCCAACGAAAAATCCGCGACATTATCCGCCGATCAGGGCGGCAAGGGCCGGATCGAATTCGTCGCGGGCGATGGTGCCATCACCGTATTAAAAAACGGTATCGCGCTAGAGGACGGCATGGTCGTCGATAGCACATTCATGAGCATCAAGGCGCTTCGCAAGTTCATTGGCGAACAGATCGCGGATGCCAAGGCGCAGGGCGTGCTGTTCTCGTTACACATGAAGGCGACGATGATGAAGGTGTCTGATCCGATCATCTTTGGTGCCGCTGTAGAAGAATACTTCAAACCCGTTTTCGACAAACACGGCGATACGTTTGCTGAACTGGGCGTGAACGTGAATAACGGCTTTGGCGATGTGTTGGCGAAAATTGAGTCTTTGGACGCGGACAAGCGCGCCGAAATCGAAGCCGACATCGCCGCCTGTTCCGCATCGCAGCCTGACATGTACATGGTGAATTCCGACAAAGGCATCACCAACCTGCATGTGCCAAGCGATGTGATCATCGATGCGTCGATGCCTGCCCTGATCCGCGCCGGCGGAAAAGGTTGGGGGCCCGATAATAACGAGCACGATACCAAATGCGTCATTCCTGATAACAGCTATGCACCTGTCTATGCCGAGACGATAAATTTCTGCAAAGAACACGGCGCGTTCGATCCATCAAAAATGGGCAGTGTGCCGAACGTCGGTTTGATGGCCCAAAAGGCCGAGGAATACGGCTCTCACCCGCAGACATTTACCGCACAAGCGGATGGCACCATTCGTGTTGTCGCGGGCAATGGCGACACTGTTTTGGAACACGCCGTCGAAGCGGGCGACATCTGGCGCATGTGTATGACCAAAGATGCCCCGATCCGTGATTGGGTGAAGCTTGCGGTTTCACGCGCCCGCCTAAGTGGAACACCGGCTGTATTTTGGTTGAACAAAGACCGTGCGCATGATGCCGAGTTGATTAAAAAGGTCGATGCGTACCTACCAGACCACGACACGTCGGGTCTTGATATCCGTGTTATGACGCCGCAAGACGCAACCCGCTTCACGTTGGAGCGTTTGAAAAAGGGCGAGGATACGATTTCTGTAACTGGAAACGTGCTCCGTGATTACCTGACCGATTTGTTCCCGATCCTCGAAGTCGGCACCAGCGCCAAGATGCTGTCCATCGTGCCGTTGATGAATGGTGGCGGCCTGTTCGAAACGGGTGCTGGCGGTTCCGCACCAAAGCACGTTCAACAGTTGGTGGGCGAGGGACATTTGCGTTGGGATTCATTGGGTGAATTCTGCGCATTGGCAGCATCGCTAGAGCATTTGTCGAATGCAACGGGTAACACTAAGGCTGATGTGTTGGCCAAGACACTCGACATTGCGACGGGCAAACTGCTCGATGAAAACCAATCCCCGGGTCGCAAAGTCGGTCAGATCGACAACCGAGGCAGTCACGTCTATCTGGGCCTGTATTGGGCCGAGGCACTGGCCGCACAGGACGATGATGCAGACATGAAAACGTATTTTGGCCCAGTCGCGGCGAAACTGCGTGATAACATCGAAACCATCATTACCGAGATCGGTGAACATCAAGGCAAGCCCGTGGATCTGGGTGGCTACTACAAACCCGACGCCGCAAAACGCGATGCCGCGATGCGCCCAAGTGCAACGCTCAAAAGCATTATTGGGTAAGGTTTATATCTAAAAGTGAGTCATCCCCGCGAAGGCGGGGATCCAGAACATATGATTAATGAGATTCCCGCCTTCGCGGGAATGACGGGTTTAAAGATGTTCGTCATGCTGAACTTGATTCAGCATCTCATTGCACTGCAAATATCGAACGCACCGTTAGATGAGACCCTGAATCAAGTTCAGGGTGACGATGTTTTAAATTCGATAGATCTCGTCATCCCCGCGTAAGCGGGGATCTGGTATTTACCTATTAACCACATGGGGCCCGGATCAAGTCCGGGATGACAATGTCATTTAAGGTCGAAACCCCCGACCCTTGCCGATGACCTTGTCGCCGAATTTGGCACGGACACTATCGATGGCATCGGCGACTTTGACCCGTTTTTCGAGGTCGGGATCGGCGAGGTCAAGGTGGCCTGCATGATCGCCGGGCAACAGTCTTTCGGCACCGACACCGATTAATCGATATAACTTCCGCCCATCAGCTTCACCGACCAATAACGTTTCGGCAGCCGAGTAAATATCATCGGCTAAGCGTGTTGGCCCTGGCAGTTTTCTGGACCGCGTGACGGTTTTGAAATCCGCTGCCTTTAACTTTAATTGGATACCATCGCAGGCCAGGTTGGATTGTCCCAAGCGACGCGCGACTTTTTCAGATAAATGCCACAGGGATACCCGTAATGCCTCAATATCTGCGATGTCCTCGTGGAATGTTGTTTCGGCAGATATCGACTTGGCTTTGCTTTCAGGATCAATGGCGCGCATGTCCTTGGCGTTCGCGAACCGGCTCAACCGCCGACCGATAGAGCCGTAGCGCGCGATCAGTTCATTTTCTTCGACGTCGCGCAGTTGACCGACATGGGTAATGCCGTCTTTTTCTAATTTTGTGCGTAATGCTTTGCCGACACCCCACAGAATCCCGACGGGTTTATCCTTCAGGTAACTGACTGCTTCGGACTGTCCGATGACGGCAAACCCGCGTGGTTTATCGATATCAGATGCAAGTTTCGCCAGGAATTTATTGAAACTGAGGCCGATGGACACATTTACGCCAACCTCGTCTTCGATGCGTTTTGCCAATTTGGCTAATGTCTCGGCAGGAGCGCCGTGATGCACGCGTGCCGTGCCTGATAAATCCAGGAATGCTTCATCAATGGAAATAGGTTCCACCAGCGGTGTGGCTGTGCGCATCAAATCGCGAATCTGATAGCCCGCCGTTTTGTACTTTTCCATATTGGGCCGAATGACAACCGCATCAGGACACACGGCAAGAGCCTTGAACATCGGCATCGCTGACCTGACGCCATGAATGCGGGCGATATAACAGCACGCGGCCACCACACCCCTTTTACCGCCGCCAACTATAACGGGCTTGCCGCGAATGCTGGGGTCGTCTCGCTTTTCGACGGACGCAAAGAACGAGTCGCAGTCGATATGTGCCATCGATAGATTTTCGAGTTCCAAATGGTGCACAATGCGCGCAGAACCGCATTTGGCGCAGGCATCGTTGGCCGGCATCTGGTCATATAGCGCTATACAGTCTCGGCAGATCGCGATCATGCCCGCAGTATGCCATATGAGTACAAATGTAGAACAAGATAATTCGATCATAATGACTGAGAAATCGTGATAGACGACCATTTCATCGTTAAGGTATTCAACTAACAAAGGAACTACTGGGCCAGCATGTCAGACAGCGAAACCAATGTTATCGATCACGAAGGTGACGAACTCTATCAAGCGAACATAGAGTTACGGCATTTGCGCGATACGCTTGCGGTTATGCGCGAGGAGTTGGAGCAGGTTCACGCCGAAAAAGCCCAATCTGTCACCCAGGCATCATCGGCAAATGCGGATCAGATAAAGCAGCTTCGTGATACGGCAGCGGCCCTTCGTGAAGAACTTGACCGGGTGAACATGGAAAAGGCCCGTGACGTCACATTGGCCATGTCTGCAAATGCTGATGAGATTAAACAGTTACGCGATACTGCGGCGCAATTGCGTGAAGAATATGAACATGCACGATTCGAAGCAGATCGGCGTGTCCAAGAAGCGGTCTCTGTGAACGCCAGTGAAATCGCGCACTTGAAAGAGACCGCGCAGGCGCTGCGCGATGAACTCGAAGATATACGCCATGATGCGAATGAGCAGGTTCAAAAGGCCGTTTCAGATGCATCTGCTGAAATCCGGACGATGCGGGAGACAGCAAGTGCGCTGCGTGACGAGTTGGAAGCGCTGCGTATCGAAAAGGAAACCGCCATCCAAGAAGCCGTTCGTGTAGGTGTAGACGAGGCAAAACATCTGAAGGCAACGGTTCAAGGCTTGCGGGAAGAGCTGGAATCGACCAAATTTATGGGAGAAGAAGCGCTGGAGCAGACAAGGCGTGAGGCTAGGAACGAAAACGCCCACCTAGAAGGGATGGTCGCCGCGTTGCGCGATGAACTAGAAAAAGCCAAAGGGAATACATAGCGCGATGGCAAGAGACATGCGTGCGCAAAAGGGCAAGAAGTCGGGTGACGTGACCTCTATCGAAGAGGGGAAGCGCCTGCCCCCACGCCACCGTCGAAAGATCGAAGAAAGCGGCGGGGACATGCCGATTGAGGCTCTCCGCAAATTAGAACGTGCAGACTTGAAGCTTAAACAAGCCGAGATGCTGCTTAACGTATCGCGCCGCGTTGCGGCCATTGAAACGTTGGACGAAGTCTTGGCCACGTTGGTCGAGATGACGACGTTTGAAATTGGCGCTGAGCGGGGCACGTTGTTCTTGAATGACCCGATCACCGACGAACTGTATTCCAGGTTTGCCCAGGGTAATTTCCAGCGGGAAATCCGTATATTGAATACGTCCGGTGTGGCGGGGCATGTGTTCCAGTCGGGCGAGGGGGCGATCATCGATGATGCCTACAATGATTCCCGGTTCAACCGCACGGTCGATGAACAAACAGGTTTTAAGACGCGCAATATCCTCTGTGCGCCAGTCCGAACCGTCAAAGACGAACTGATCGGCGTTATCCAGGTCCTGAACAAGAAACAGGGTGAATTCGAAGAAGAAGACCTGTCACTGCTCGAAGCCATGACCACCCAAGCTGCGGTCGCATTGCAGTCGACACAGTTTGTCGAAAAGATGCGCAAATCCCGCGAAAAGGAATTGGAATTCCTGGATATCGTCACGGATGTGACGTCGGAATTGGAACTCGGCTCGTTACTGCAAAAAGTCATGGGTGAGGCAACCCGGATGCTGAGTGCGGATCGCAGTACGCTTTTCATCAACGACGAAAAAACCAATGAATTGTTCTCGCGTGTGGCGATGGGCGATAGCCTTGGCGAAATCCGTTTGCCGAACCATTTGGGGATTGCGGGCACGGTGTTTACGTCCGGTGAGACGATGAACATTCCATATGCGTATGCGGATCTGCGCTTTAACCCCAGCTTTGATAAACAAACCGGATACTTCACGCGGTCCATTCTTTGTGTGCCTGTGACCAACAAGGACGGCAAGGTCATCGGTGTCACCCAGGTATTGAACAAACAGGGCGGGCCGTTTTCCGAAGAAGACGAAACACGCCTGAAGGCCTTCACATCCCAGATCGCCATTGCGCTGGAAAACGCGAAGTTGTTCGAAGATGTCCAGAACATGAAAAACTACAACGAAAGCATGCTGGAAAG
>DGNZ01000179.1 GCA_002389175.1 Rhodospirillaceae bacterium UBA4479
CTTGTATGGGATGTTTGCTTTCATGGCTGGGGACACGCTTTGTGAACCGATCCGTGCAAGCAACAAAGTATAACCATCTGGCTTGGATTTGTTAACGAATGTGGAACCGGTAACACCACCAGCACCTGTACGGTTAACAACCAATACCGGCTGACCAATGTATCCTGGAAGCACAGAAGCCATCGTCCGCGATGCCAAATCAGAAGCACCACCAGCACCATATGGCGCGACGATTGTAATAGGTTTAGTTGGATATTCTGCTGCAGCTTGACCAGCAAAAGAAACGGTCGCCGCCAGCCCTAGCACACCTGCCTTCAACAGGATTGAGCGGGTAAAATCGGAACGTTTGTGCATTTGATGCATCTCCCTAGATTAAAATTCAGTCCGTTAAAGACTCCACAGTTTAAAAATTGTGCGTAGTTATCTACGTCTTTCTTTTATTACTAACCTTATAACATAGGAAAATAATTGGGAGTCAACTTTGTGCAAAATAGTGTTTTGCACACCAAAACATGATTGCATTATTGACCGGTGGGATTATCGCCATGTATTTGTGATAACTCCGCAACCAAATTGACCAATCGTTCGCCCATGTCTTTCAGCTTTTCAGCATCAACGCGATTAGAATATATGCCGCAGTTAAGGGGAAGAATCGTTCCGTCTTTTAATATTAGTGGAACACCAACTGCACTGAATTCAGGGACCCAATCACCCGCAGAAACCGTGTAGCCTTTCTCTGCATATGATTGTAGCGACGTATCAATTCCTCGTTCGATTTCACGCCAACGTCCTGGGTCATCAGCACGAACACGTTCCAAAAGCTCTGCACGATCATCGGGCTTTAGTGCAACAATATATGCTCGCCCGATAGCTGTCGTCGCTATATCCCGAGCGACCCCGATATCTAACGGCCATNNCGTCCTGTGTCGTGCTCGTTCAACAATAATAATGCTGAGGCCATCTCGAACACCTAGCACCACAGCGCCCCTGACTTTGTCGGCTAATTCTTGCATCAGCGGGCGCGCAAGTTCGCGAATAGAAAGCTGACTTAAAACGGGATAGCCCAGTTTCAAAACATGTGGATGAAGCGAATATCGACCTGTCTCTTCATCAAGGTGTAAATACCCAAGTGACAGCAGCGTAAATGTAAGACGAGACAATGTCGGTTTGGGTAAACCTGTGCGCCGTGCAAGCTCAGCATTACTAATACCACGGTCTTCACTTCTGAACGCGCGCAATACTTCAAAACCTCGCGCCAAAGATTTTATATACTGCCGATCACGAGATGCCTCAGCCGAAGCTGCAACAGCTATATTTTTTCGAACACCCATCCGATAGCTCTCCCCGAACCTGCATGGATCATCAATTACGCCATTGACTCAGACACTATCATGACCGATGTTTTAGACCAATTGCAAAACACAGTTTTGCATAGCAAAACAATAAGATTTACACAACACAGAAATGTGTGATGATTGTAAACGGTTACAGGAAGCTCGCAGACGTCCAAACAATTCGAGGTAATAAGTATGTCCAATGCGTTGTCATTTTTGCTCCGCCCAAAATCAATCGTTGTTATCGGTGCAACACCTGACACCAATAAATTAAACGGACGGCCTTTGCACTTTCTCCAGCGTGACGGCTATGAAGGCAACCTTTATGGGGTAAATCCAAAATATTCAGATATCAATGGCATTCCCTGTTTCCCGGACGTCGCCTCTTTACCAGAAGCCCCAGATCTGGCCATCGTCGCTGTATCACAAAAACTGGCGACCAATGTTGTTGGAGAGTTGGGCAAAAAGGGCGTGCCTGTCGCAGTCTTATTCAGTTCTGGATACTCCGAAATCGGGCCGAAAGGCGCAGAGTACGAAAAAGAGCTCTTGGAAGTTGCGCGCGCAAATGGCATCCGAATATGCGGCCCTAACAACTTAGGCCTCATCAATGCGTTTGAGCATGTAACAGCAACATTCAGCCAATACGCCGACGAAACGCCTGTCGCTGGACCTGTCGCGTTTGCCAGCCAGTCAGGCGCGTTTGGGACGGGCATTTCTGCCCTCGCACGTAGCCGTGGCATCGGTCTTGGATATTTCATCAATACAGGCAACCAGGCCGATATCACCCTTATGGATGCGCTCATCGAAATTGCTGATGACACCCGGATTTCCGTTTTGTCCGGCTATATAGAAGGGTTGCGTGAAGGCAATGGCCTTATCCAACTGGCCAAGAAAGCGCGTGAGGTCAAAAAACCTCTCATCATCACTAAAGTAGGTAGAAAAGCCGCGGGTGCCCGGGCTGCCGCTTCTCATACAGGCTCCCTCGCTGGCGAAGACCGCGTATTCGACGGGGTCCTGCGGCAACACGGCGGCATTCGTGCGCGCAACGAAGAACACATGCTTGATCTCGTTATGGCCCTTTCCTGCTGCGAGCCGACGACGGGCAAAGGTCTGGCCCTGATCACACAGTCCGGCGGCGCGGGTGTGTTGATGGCCGATCGGGCAGAAGAACTGGGGCTTGATGTTCCGATGCCATCGGCTGAGACCCAAGAAAAACTCCGCGAAGTTATTCCTGCGTTTGGCTCAGCATCGAACCCAATCGATGTGACTGGGCAGTTCCTCGCAGAACCTAAAATCTTGAGCGACTCGATCAAAATAGCCCTCGAAGACCCCTCTATAGATTGCTGCATTGTTTGGCTTCAACTCATGCATGGGTACTCGGACCTGTTAACCGATGTCTTCAAGGAAGTGAAGGCTGAGGTCAAAAAGCCTTTCATCGTATGTTGGATCGAAGCCCCTGAAAAAGCGCGAAAGCAACTTATGGAAGCCGGGATTTGCGTCATCAGCGCCACAGAACGTGCGGTCGATGCTGCTGCAGGTCTTGTCCGATATGGTGAAATTCAGGCCATGAATGATACATTAACATCAGATGCGCCGACAATCATCGCAAACCGCCCCCCATCGGATAACGCCGCGGCAGTCCCTGCAATGAAAGCCGCAAAATTCCTGCAGGATGCAGGAATTCCCCTCGCCCCTGCAGGTCTCGCAACAGATGCAAATTCCGCTTGTGAACTGGCCCAGGAATTGGGCTACCCCGTCGCAATCAAAATTGAATCGGCAGATATTCTTCACAAAACTGAAGCGGGCGGTGTCCGGCTTGGAATATCCGATAGCACGAGTGTAAGTGAAGCCGTCAATGAAGTCTTAGCAAACGCCCGCGCACATGACCCATCCGCAAACATCGATGGCGTCATCGTCCAGCACATGGCAAAGCCTGCCACAGAACTGGTCCTAGGTATCCGTCGCGATCCCGTATTTGGTCCCGTTGTGATGGTTGGACTTGGCGGCATTTTCATCGAAATTCTTGAAGACGTGAGTTTTGCCGCAGCACCCATCACGCCACAACAGGCCGAACAAATGCTGGGTCAATTGCAAGGCCGCGCTGTTCTAGAAGGAGCACGTGGGAAATCACCCGTCGATCAATCAAAACTGGCCGATCTGATTTGTAAGCTTTCTGAATTTGCGATCGCTCATCCAGAATTGGTCGAATTGGATTTGAACCCTGTATTTGCGGACGGTGGAAATTTCGTCGCTGTGGATTGGTTGATGATGGTCGATGGGGATGCTGATTGATGCCCCGTCACAGGTATCAGAGTAGAAGGACGTAAACGACATGCCACTTGTCTTACTTGAAAAACCGAGCGACGGGGTCGCTCTTTTACGCATGAACCGTCCAGAAGCGATGAACGCGTTAAACACAGCGACCCGCGCCGAATTGGTGGATCATTTCCGCAACCTTTCAACTGACGACGACGTCCGTTGCATTGTCATCACGGGCAATGAAAAAGCCTTTGTTGCGGGTGCGGACCTCAAGGAAATGTCGGAAATGGGCACGGCCGAAATGAACGCAACAAACGTCCGTGAACAATGGCGTATGATTGCAGGTTGCCCACAACCTGTTATCGCTGCGGTAAATGGCTTTGCCTTTGGCGGTGGCTGCGAACTTGCCATGCACGCAGATATTATCATCGCAGGCGAGAGCACAAAATTTGGCCAACCCGAGGTCAAAGTCGGCATTATGGCAGGCGGCGGCGGCACGCAACGATTGACCCGCGCCGTTGGTAAATTCAAAGCCATGAAAATGCTGCT
>DGNZ01000300.1 GCA_002389175.1 Rhodospirillaceae bacterium UBA4479
GAGTAGGGACGATGGCGGTTCGCCGCAGGTGCATCCTCGCACTGTCGTTCGGGTAGGTCGCGTGAGGTGTCCAGCAATGGGCATCCCAGATGAATGGTCATCTATCGTCTTCGGACGTGGACAGAACCCGGCTTACAGACCGTCTGGCTTTTTCTTTTTAAATACCGGGTTCCGGCTTTCGCGCGAATGACGATTAAGAGAAAGATGAAAAACTTTATCCTCCATCCTTGCGAAAGCGTTTACTCAATTGGTTTCGAGTGTCCTTGGGCATTTTCGTCAGTTATATTTTATGACGATTCCATAGGATCGGCGATTGGACCTGCTGCACCCTTAAACCAAAGCACTAACATGATGATGAATCCAACGATGGGGATGATAATGCAGTACACCCAGGCCTTGGGCCAGCCGGCGTCTCTGGCACGAAGGGTCGATTTTCCGCCCATGACGTAACTAACGACAATCTGCGCCACAGTGTTGATTATTGAAATGACTTCAACATTGAGGCCAATAAATATAGTTCCGGCACCGACAATGACCAGAAAGACAAATGCTCCGAGACACATCAATATGTAAGGCGCGCGCTTTAAAACTTGCCCAGAATTTTCACGAAATACAGCAAACGCCCATGCGGCGATCATCAAAAGCGCGCCAAGTATAGAAATCATATTAATTGTTGATGCCATATCTGCGGTCATGTTCGCGTCCGACATATCGAATTCCCTTTGTTTGATGATCTTTAACTCAGTCAGGTTTGGATGTGAGCTTTTTATAGATCAAAGAAATACATACCAAGATGTTAGCATCGCCGTAAAATTGATCCAATTAAATGTAATGAGCTTTATATAACCATTTTAAGTAGAGGGTATTCTATTCGCCCGCCCCCAAATCGCCCACATTTTCCCATCATGTAGCCACATCGCACGCGCATTGTGATGCTTGATTAGTCCCGGAAAACCGGGGCTTTCGTTAACCATAGTGGCAACGGAAACCATTGACGCCCAATCAAACCCATGATATCCCAAATAATCCCATTATAAGGCATTATTTCGCCCGGGATGCGGACTGGCTTGGTCCGGACGAGGATCAATCGGCAGAAGCCGTTGATATCATGATGGAATTAAGGAGCCCTTTATGGGGGTCTTTACGGGAACGCACAGGAATAAAGTCGATAAAAAGGGCCGGGTTTCGGTGCCGAAGACTTTCCGCGCGCTTTTTGAGGGCGAGGCCTTTAGTGGTTTGTACGTCTATCCATCATTCCGCCAGCCCACCCTCGAAGCATGCCCCGAGAGCTTTATGGAGCGTATCGTCGATAGCATCGAAGACGCGCCGATGTTCTCAGATGAATACGACGATATTTCCATCATTGTCGAAAGTGCGCAGCGTCTGCCATTCGATACCGAAGGCCGGATCGTTATCCCCGACGAATTTCGTGCCGATGTGCAGATTAAAGATGAAATTGCTTTTGTGGGCCGTGGGCGCACGTTCCAAATATGGGCGCCTAAAATTTACGAAGAAATGCGCAAACCCGCATTTGAGCGTGCCAAGCAGCGTGGCCTTACCCTTAAACTGCGTCGCCCCAGCGACCCATCGGGGGAGGGCTGACCATATGAGCAATGATCGCCACATTCCGGTTTTGGTCGATGATGTTGTTGATGTGCTGGCACCACGTGATGGTGCGGTATACGTCGATGCGACTTTTGGTGCGGGGGGATATAGCCGTGCGCTTTTAGAGGCCGCCGATTGCACTGTGTGGGGGATTGATCGTGATCCCGATACCGTGGCTGCCAGCAAAGAAATGTCTGATCATTACGGTCAGCGCCTGACAGTCCTTACGGGGCGCTTCGGGGATATGCGCGAGCTGTTATCCGAAGTGGGTGTCGAACAAGTTGATGGCATTGCCCTCGACCTTGGGGTGTCATCGATGCAAATTGACGATCCGGCTCGTGGTTTTTCATTTCGGGCAGATGGTCCACTCGATATGCGCATGTCACGTGATGGGATGAGCGCTGCTGACGTGGTCAATGACCTCGCTGAAAAAGAACTCGCAGACATTATATATAAGTACGGCGAAGAGCGCGCGTCGCGAAAGATCGCAAGCGCCATCGTCGAACTTCGTCAAATATCTCCGATCATCCGCACCAGCCAATTGGCTGATATTGTGCGCAAGGTTGTTCGGAAATCCAAAGATGGCATAGATCCGGCCACGCGCACGTTTCAGGCGCTCCGGATTTTCGTCAACGAGGAGCTGGCCGAGCTGGACCGCGGCCTGGCGGCATCCCTTACATTATTGGGTGAGGGTAGCCGTCTGGCCGTGGTCTCGTTCCACTCGCTAGAAGATCGTCGTGTGAAGACATTCTTCCAAGAGCGAAGTGGCTCCGCGCCAAAACCGTCGCGTCATATCCCTATTGTGGGTGAGGCGGCTGATAAATATTTCGACGTCATCGAGCGCCGAGGTCGTATCGCGGATGACGCTGAAATTCGCAGGAATGTGCGTTCGCGGTCTGCGCGATTGCGCTGGGGTGTGCGTACATCCGCACCCATGCGGACAGCGGCATAGGGGGTGGTATGAAACATTCCACCATGTTCCTGATTTTGATGGCGGCCGCTATTAGCGTTGCATTGTTCGTTGTGAAATACCGCGTCCAAGATTTAGAAGCGGAATTCAGAGACGTCAATCGTCAGATTTCGACCTCAGAAGAAGATATGCATGTATTGCGCGCTGAATGGTCGCACTTGAATCAGCCTCATCGCTTGCGTCAACTGGCAGGTCAATATCTTGAGATTGGCCCCCTCGATGCAAAACGCGTCGGTGATGCGGAGCATATTCTGGGGGGGCTACCAGAGCGTGAAGAGTTAGCAGAAACTGCCGAAGGCGACGCCGTCGAAACCGTTGAGCGCGAGGTTGCCCAATGACCCCGCAACTTCCGCCCGTCCATGAAAAAAGAAAGCTAGAAGGCTTCGGTAAAGAGGCCTTGGAAACTGGTCGAAATCGGTTGCTTGTGGCTGCAGCCGTTTTGACATTGGCGTTTGGTGGGATTGGCGCGCGTCTTATTGATCTTTCAGTAATCGCCGGAGCTGACGACGTCCAAGCGGCGCGTCCCGCAACGTCTAAGCAACCCGTCTCAGATCGCGCTGATATCGTTGATCGCAATGGCGTTATCTTAGCGTCAAGTTTGCCGACGGCGTCACTATATGCTGACCCATCAGAAGTGATCGATCCGCGCGGTGCGGCTCGGAAAATCTCCGAGGCCTTTCCCGAGATTGACCGTGCAACGTTGACTAAAAACCTTTTAAAGGGCGGCCGCTTCTTGTGGGTTAAGCGAAACTTATCCCCTGACCAGCAGATGATGGCGAACCGTCTTGGCATTCCGGGCTTTGCGTTCCTTCGTGAAGAGCGCCGTGTTTATCCACATGGCAAGCTGACGGCACACATTCTTGGTGCGACTGATATCGATGGCAATGGTGTGGCGGGCATTGAAAAATTCTTTGATGAAAAACTCCACTCTCCAGATGATGAATTACGTCTATCTTTGGATATTCGGGTGCAATCAATCTTGCGCACTGAACTGACTGCAGCTGTATCTGAATTCAAGGCGATTGGTGCTGCGGGTGTTGTTCTTGATGTGCATAGCGGCGAAGTCGTCGCGATGGTGTCGCTCCCCGATTATGATCCCAATGAAATCAATCACGCCAGTATGGATGCGCGCTTCAATCGCGTGACCAAAGGTGTCTATGAGATGGGCTCGACGTTCAAGCTGTTCACCGCAGCAATGGCTTTGGATAGCGGTACGGTTGATATGAAGGGTGGTTATGACGCAACCGATCCGATCCGTATCGCGCGTTTCACCATCAACGATTTCCACGCCAAGAAACGTTGGCTAAGCGTGCCGGAAATTATCGTTCATTCATCCAACATTGGGGCTGCCAAGATGGCTGTCGATGTCGGAACTGAAGGCCAGCAACGTTATTTGAAACAGCTTGGTTTGCTGTCGCCATCAACCCTCGAATTACCAGAACTTGGGCGACCGTTAACGCCGTATCGTTGGCGCGAAATTAACACGATGACGATTTCTTATGGTCATGGCATCGCGGTTACGCCTGTTCATTTGGCAAGTGCAATCAGTACGCTGGTTAACGGTGGGATGATGTATCCGACAACATTGCTGAAGCAAGACAGCAAATCCCAACACCGGGGTGAGCGCGTCATCTCACAAGAAACTTCAGATAAAATGCGTCAGCTCATGCGCTTGGTTGTCGCACATGGGACTGGTCGCAAAGCTGAAGCCAAAGGCTACGTCGTGGGCGGAAAAACAGGTACGGCAGAAAAGCAAATCGGCGGGAAGTATAAAAAGAGCGCGAAAATTTCGTCATTCGTCGGCGCATTCCCAATCCATGCCCCGCGCTATGTTGTCTTCGCTATGGTTGACGAACCGGTCGGCAACAAAAGTACATTTAATTATGCAACAGGAGGCTGGGTTGCAGCACCTGTTGTAAAGCGGGTGGTCGCCCAGATTGGGCCTTTGCTTGGCATAATGCCGCATAACTCAGATGTAGAGCCTCTCGACCTTCCGGTTATCGACAAAGATAAAAAGAAAATGAAATCCGATCCAAAGCTGGTGAAGCGGGCATCGGTATCTTCTGGTGTTGTTCGGGAAAAAACGAAGTCTACGACGACAGAAATCAAACCTGCACCTACCGGGCGTTCGGCGCCAAAACTTAAAACGCAGGCGGAGCCGCCGCCAAAAGAAGATCCGGACGACCGTATTGCACGAAAAACCCGCGAAGCGCTGGAGCAGGCCTTTGCGGTTCGCTGATATTTGGGATGAAGAAAACTTGAACGCAATCGACGATGTATGGGGCCGACTAGAAATCACAGGGGTGACCTGTGACTCGCGTCGAGTTGAGCCTGGATTCGTTTTTGCTGCATTTCCTGGATCCCAAGTCGATGGTCGTCATTTCATTGCAGATGCGGTTGCGCGCGGGGCTGCTGCTGTGGTCATCCCAGATGAAGATGATGTCGACTATGGCGTTGATGTGCCTATCATTCGTGATCATGACGCGCGCCGTAGGTACGCGATCCTTGCAGCAGGATTTGCAGGGCGCCAACCGAATCACATCGCTGCAGTCACTGGTACAAACGGAAAAACCTCTGTCGCCTGGTTTGCACGTCAGCTTTTGAACGCGGCAGGTATCGACGCTGGCAGTGCGGGCACGTTGGGTATGCTGGCGACCTCATCAGCAGGGGGCGTGTTGCACCAAGTTGATGGTTCTCTGACGACGCCAGATCCATCGGATCTACATCGAGACTTAAAGGCTGTCGCTGAAAGTGGCGTTGAACATCTGATCTTGGAAGCATCCAGCCATGGTTTAGATCAACGTCGATTGGATGGCGTTCGGGTGCAGGCATGCGCTTTCACGAACCTAAGCAGGGATCATCTTGATTATCATGGCACAGAGGATGCTTATCTCGCAGCAAAGTTACGTCTGTTCGACACACTCGTGATGGATGGTGGGGTTGCTGTTGTGAATACGGATGCCCGTTATGCCGAAGCATTTACGAGCGCTGCTCAGCGACGTGGGCTCGGTGTGTTGAGTGTTGGATCTGGCTGCCACGCTGATTATAAATTGATTAGCCAAAATGCTGTATCAACGGGTCTTGAAATTGTAGTCGAAATTGCTGGCGCGAAACGCTCAACCGTTGTTCCATTGATTGGCGGATTTCAGACAGAAAATGCGTTGGTCGCACTTGGTCTTGCTGTCGCCTTGGGGGCTGAATTGGATCAAGCCTTTGCGGGCTTGGCGACGTTAAAACCAGCGCCAGGGCGAATGGAGTACTGCGGGACCAGGGGTACTGCCAGTGTGTATGTCGACTATGCGCATACACCCGACGCCATTGCGACCGCGTTACAAGCCATCGCCCCACATACCATAGGCAAAGTGCATGCGATTTTCGGATGCGGGGGTGATCGTGATCCCGGTAAGCGCCCCGAAATGGCGCGCGCTGCTGCGGATAACGCAGACGTTATTTATCTCACGGATGATAACCCACGTAGCGAAGACCCCGCCGCTATTCGCAAAGCGGCGTTAGCGGGTGCGCCTGATGCTATCGAAATCAGTGATCGGTTGTCAGCGATCCGACAAGCGATCAGTGGGCTTAAAGATGGAGATGTTCTTGTTGTCACCGGAAAGGGGCATGAACAAGGACAGACGGTCGGTGACAAAGTATTGCCTTTCGATGATCGCGACGCTGTTCGCAAAGTGCTTGCGGAGTTGTCTTCATGAATACCCAAGCCACTGAATTGTGGACAGCTCAAGAAGCGGCAAGTGCGACCCAAGGCGAAGCAGTGGGCGATTGGATCGCATCGGGTGTGTCCATTGATACGCGAACACTGAATCCTGGTGATCTCTTTACCGCACTTCGTGGGCCAAATCACGACGGCCATGACCATGTCAAAGACGCTCTGGAAAAAGGTGCTGCCGCTGCGGTCGTAGAACGCAAATACGCTGATGCTCCTGCAGGGGCTGGGTTGTTGTGCGTTGATGATACGGAACAAGCTTTACGTGATCTTGCGGCGCAGGCACGAAAGCGAACGTCTGCACAAATTTGTGGCGTCACAGGTAGTGTTGGAAAAACAGGCACCAAAGAATTGCTGGCTGCGGCCCTTGGAGCGCAAGGCAAAGTCTCGGCGACGGCGGGGAACCTTAACAATCATTTTGGATTGCCGCTTAGCTTGGCGCGGATGCCAAGCGATTCGGATTACGGCGTGTTCGAAATGGGTATGAACCATGCCGGGGAAATTTCTCCCCTATCAAAATTGGCGCGCCCGCATGTCGCGATGATTATGAATGTCGAAGCCGTCCATATCGAATACTTCGATGGGATTGAAGGTATCGCCGACGCGAAGTCAGAAATCTTTGACGGCCTGGTCGAGGGCGGCACAGCGGTGATCAGCCGTGACACGCCTTTCTTTAATATGTTGGCGGACCGTGCCCGTGCATGTGGTGCTGCCAAAGTGTGGGGGTTTGGTGTGCACTCATTGTCGAATGCCAGGTTCTTGGCCGCCGATCCGACACCGACAGGACAACACGTTCAGGCATCTATCGGATCGAAACATCTTAAATATCATTTGAACATGCGTGGACGTCACTGGGCTATTAACACCCTGGGAGTCCTGGCCGCTGTCGCATCTTTGGGGGCAGACTTAGATGCGGCAGCCCAGGCATTCATAACTGTAAAGCCACCAAAAGGCAGGGGGCGGGCGCACACGATTAAGTCCGAGGATGGTCTCTTCACCATCATTGACGAAACGTATAACGCGAGCCCTGTTGCAGTTCGTGCCGCAATGAACGTCTTAAAAAGCATAACACCGGGTCGCGGTGGACGTCGGGTTGTTGTTCTCGGTGACATGCTGGAACTCGGTGACGATGCTGAAAAAGAACACATGTCGCTGGTGAATGACATCACTGCGCACGATTTCGATTTGGTTTTTGCGTGCGGTCAGCACATGCCAGGTATTTTGGCGGGGCTCCCTGATGATATGCGGGGTGGGTCAGCGGACAATTCTGATGATCTTGCAGGTTTGGTCACTAAGCGCGTGCGATCTGGTGACTTGGTACTGATCAAAGGCTCCTTTGGCAGTCAGATGGGTAAAGTTATTGATCGATTAAAGGCGATGGATATATCCGTCACCACGGATGGGGAGGCTTAAGAATGCTATTTCATATCCTACTCCCGCTTGCCGATGAATTTGGCATTTTGAATCTTTTCCGGTACCTCACCTTTAGGACCGGCGGCGCAATGATGACTGCGTTGGCCGTAAGCTTCTTGTTTGGCCCTGTGTTGATTGAGCTTTTGCGATCAAAACAGGGGCAAGGTCAGCCGATCCGCGAAGATGGCCCTGAAAGCCATTTGCTGACAAAAAAAGGCACACCGACGATGGGCGGTGTCTTGATCTTGCTCGCGGTTTGCTCGGCCACACTGCTTTGGTCAGATCTCACCAATGTCTATGTGTGGTCGGTTATTGGCGTTACCGTGGGCTTTGGTTTTATCGGATTCTTGGATGATTTTTTAAAAGTCTCCAAAAGGAATACCAAGGGCCTCTCTGGCAAGCTCAAGTTATTGATGCAGGTGGCCATAAGTGGTGTTGCCATGTTCGCTATTTTGAGCGGATTGCCTGACGGTCTCCAGTCGACGCTTGCCGTGCCGTTCTTAAAAGATCTCCTCTTGGATTTGGGCTGGGTATTTGTCGCGTTTGCGATCTTCGTGATGGTCGGGTCATCGAATGCGGTCAATCTGACGGATGGTCTGGATGGTTTGGCCATTGTGCCGGTCATGATTGCCGCAGGTGTATTCGGTTTCATCGCTTACTTGGCGGGTAACACGATTTTCTCAAACTACCTGCAACTACATTACGTCCCCGGTGCCGGTGAATTGTCCGTATTCTGCGGTGCGTTGGTCGGTGGCGGTTTGGGTTTCCTCTGGTTCAATGCGCCCCCCGCCAAAGTATTCATGGGCGATACGGGATCGTTGGCATTGGGCGGCGCGTTAGGTGCCGTCAGTGTGGTTACGAAGCACGAGCTGGTTTTGGCAATTGTGGGCGGGCTATTCGTTCTCGAAACCGTGTCGGTGATCGTTCAGGTGGTCTCTTTCAAACTAACGGGTAAGCGCGTTTTCGCTATGGCGCCGCTGCACCATCACTTCGAAAAGAAGGGCTGGGCCGAATCAACCATTGTCATCCGATTTTGGATTATCGCGTCGATCCTGGCCATGGCCGGATTAGCAACATTGAAGTTGAGGTAACGAATGATCGACGTGTTCCCATTTGAAGGTCTACCGACGCCCGTTCTTGGGTTGGGCCGCAGTGGTATTGCCGCTGCGCATGCGCTCAGCCGTGGCGGGGCCGAGGTATGGGCCTGGGATGACAACGAACAGTCGCGCAAAAATGCTGCTGATCAGGGGATCAATATTGTCGACTTGAACGGGATTGATTGGCGCGAAGCAACGTCGTTGATCCTTAGCCCAGGCATTCCCCACACACACCCTTCGCCACACCCCATCGTGACAATGGCACGCGAGGTAGGTTGCGAGATTATTGGTGACGTTGAGTTGTTGGTGCGCACCCAGCGCGATGCGGCGTTCGTTGGGATTACGGGCACAAATGGTAAATCTACAACAACGGCACTGATTGGACATATTTTCCAGACTTCGGGCCGCGAAGCCGAAATCGGTGGCAACCTCGGTATGCCAGCATGCTCGTTAGAGCCATTGGGCACAGATGGCACATATATCCTTGAGATGTCGTCCTACCAATTAGAGCTAACATTCTCGATAACGTTCGATGTCGCAGTGCTCCTCAACATCAGCCCCGATCATCTGGAGCGTCACGGCGGCTTTGAAGGCTACATTGCCGCGAAACGTGAAATTTTCCGCCGACAAACCAAACCACGCACGGCGGTTATCGGCACAGACGATGATATCAGCCGCAAGATTTACGAAGAATTATACGAAGCCGACGAGCAGTTGGTCGTCGGCATATCTGGAAAAGAACGCGTCCACGGCGGTGTCTATGTCAAAGACGGCATTCTGATCGACGATACTGAAGGCCAAGAAACACCCGTGATGGACCTTCGTACCGTGCCGTCGTTGCAGGGTGTGCATAATTGGCAAAATGCCGCTGCTGCCTATGCAGCTTGTAAGATGACAGGTATTCAGCCCCATGCCGTTATGGCGTGTATCAATAGTTATCCAGGCCTTGTTCATCGCCAAGAACCTCTCGCCGTGATTGATGGTGTTGGCTTTGTGAATGATTCAAAAGCCACCAATGGAGAAGCTGCCGCGCGCGCCCTTGCATGTTTTGATGACGCGTATTGGATTATTGGCGGTCGGCCAAAGGATGGGGGGCTATCAGCGTGCGCTCCGTATTTTAATCGGGTGCGTCATGCCTATTTGATTGGCGAGGCTGCAATGCAGTTCGCACAAGAACTTGATGGCAAAGTCACATGTTCAGTATCTGGTGATCTGAAAACGGCGACAGAAAAAGCCTTTGCGGATGCCAAACAACGCGGCATGCCGGGAAGTGTCGTTCTCCTCTCGCCCGCATGTGCATCGTTTGACCAGTTCCCTGATTTCGAAGCGCGCGGCGATGCATTCCGTGACATTGTCGAGGATTTGCCGGGCGAATTTATTGATCCATTTGAAGAGCCCGGCGTTTTTCCCGGCAGTACAGACAAACCTGATTTTGGCGGTGCAGGATGAGTGCCCTAAACCGGACAGATACCAGTCTTCTGGGTAAATGGTGGTGGACCGTTGACCGCTGGACGTTGGCGGCAGTTGCGCTGCTGTTGGCGTTTGGGGGAATGATGGCATTGGCGGCATCGCCAGCCGTAGCCGAACGTATTGGCGTGGACCCTTTTCATTTCGTAAAACGTCAGGCCGTTTTTTTATGCCTTGGTGCGTTAACCATCATTGGTGTGTCGCTGTTGTCCCCAAAAGGGGTCCGACGATTGGGCATTTTGGTCACATTGGGCGCTATTTTACTGATGATCATGACCATCCTGGTTGGCGTGGAAATTAAGGGTGCAAGTCGGTGGTTAAATATGGCTGGATTTTCGCTGCAGCCATCTGAATTTGTGAAACCAGGTTTGGCTATTGTTGCTGCGTGGTTGTTTGCGAAGCGGCGAATGGAACCTGGATTCCCAGGGTTTCAGATGTCGATTGCTTTTTATCTGATTACCGTCGCGATCTTATTGATGCAGCCGGACGTCGGGATGGCGTTTGTCGTCTCCATCGTTTGGGGTACGCAGTTTTTCGTCGCGGGCTTGCCGCTGATTTTTGTGACGTTAATTGCAGCAGGATTCGTTGCTGCTGGTGTTGGCGCATATTTCACGTTCGATCATGTGCAATTTCGTGTGGATCGGTTCTTTGGTCCTGACGCGGATATTGGTTACCAAGCATCGCGTGCTATCGAAGCATTCCAAAAAGGCGGCATTATCGGTCGTGGCCCTGGCGAGGGGCGGGTAAAAGAAGTCCTGCCCGATGCCCATGCTGATTTTATCTTTGCTGTAACAGGCGAAGAATTTGGACTGCTCGCGTGTCTGTTCCTGGTTGCGCTTTACGCCTTTGTCGTGTTGCGCGGATTTGGTCGGATTATGAAGCGCGATGATCTGTTTGTGCTGTTGGCCGTGACGGGATTGCTTTCGCAATTCGCGGTGCAGGCATTGGTGAACATGGCATCGAGTGTCAGCTTGATCCCGCCCAAGGGAATGACACTTCCGTTTATCTCATATGGTGGGTCGTCGACACTCGCCCTGGCATTGACCATAGGTA
>DGNZ01000137.1 GCA_002389175.1 Rhodospirillaceae bacterium UBA4479
GAATACGATCCTTTTGGTGCAGCGCACTCTTCGACATCCATTTCGGCAGGATTGGGCATGGCTGTTGCCAGCTCACTTTCCGGTGTCAAAAACACGGCGATTGCCGTTATTGGTGACGGCGCAATGACTGCGGGCATGGCTTATGAAGCCATGAATAATGCGGGATCAATGAAAGAGCGTATCATTGTTGTACTAAACGACAATGATATGTCGATTGCACCGCCTGTTGGCGCACTTTCGAACTATCTGTCACGTTTGATTTCTTCAAAAGCTTATCGCTCGGCACGTCACTTCGCTAAAGAACTTTCGAAAAAATTACCGAAGCAGATCGAAACCGTCGCTCAGCGTGCCGAAGAATATGCGCGTGGCATGGTGACAGGCGGCACGATGTTTGAGGAATTGGGTTTCTATTACGTTGGTCCGATTGATGGCCACAATATGGAGCACTTGATCCCAATCCTGAAAAACCTTCGGGATGATCCAGAAGATGCGCCCATTCTGTTGCATATCGTTACGGAAAAAGGCCACGGCTATCAGCCTGCCGAAGATTCAGCCGACAAATACCACGGCGTTTCAAAATTTGATGTCGTAACAGGCAAACAGCACAAACCGAAATCGAATGCGCCGAGCTACACAAATGTATTTGCCCAGGCCTTGATCGAAGAAGCGAAGCACGACGATAAAATTATTGCTGTCACGGCGGCCATGCCATCGGGGACAGGCGTTGATAAGTTTGGTGATGTGTATCCTGAACGTAGCTTTGATGTTGGTATTGCCGAGCAGCATGGTGTGACATTCGCGGCCGGATTGGCGACAGAGGGCTACCGTCCGTTTGCCGCGATTTATTCGACATTCCTGCAGCGCGCGTATGACCAAGTGGTCCACGATGTGGCCATTCAGTCATTGCCCGTGCGCTTTGCGATCGACCGAGCTGGTTACGTCGGTGATGACGGTTCCACACACTGTGGGGCGTTTGATATTACGTATTTGGCAACACTGCCGAACTTTGTGGTGATGGCTGCATCTGATGAAGCTGAATTGATGCACATGACGCGCACAGCGGCATCCATCGATGATCGCCCGTCGGCATTCCGGTACCCACGGGGCGAGGGCGTTGGTGTTGAACTGCCTGAACGCGGTGAGATTTTAGAAATCGGCAAAGGCCGGATCGTACGCGAAGGCAAAACGGCTGCGATCCTGAGTTTGGGTGGCCGCTTACAAGAAAGCCTTAAAGCAGCAGAAGAATTGGCTGCACGTGGCTTGTCGACAACTGTAGCTGATGCGCGTTTCGTTAAGCCGCTTGATGAAGACATGATACGTGACTTGGCCAATAACCACGAAGTCCTGGTGACCATCGAAGAAGGCGCCATTGGCGGCTTTGGCTCGCATGTTCTGACGTTCATGGCGAATGACGGGCTGCTTGAAAAAGGGTTGAAGGTCCGGACGTTAATGATGCCGGACATGTTTATTGATCAGCACAAGCCAGCAGTTCAGTACGAGATGGCGAAATTGACAGCCAGCGACCTCGTTGAGACGATCATGACCGCGCTCGGCCGTGAAGACGAATTGAACCAACCGGCAAGAGCCTAGTCCCATCGCGAAAATCCGTCTCGATCAACTTCTTGTCGATCGTGGCTTGGTTGAGAGCCGCACCAAAGCGCAAGCTCTCATCATGGCTGGGCATGTCTATTCCGGTGAGAAAAAATTAGAAAAAGCAGGCCAACAGGTGGCGCTTGATTTCGCCGTCGCGATCCGAGGGCAAGATCACCCATGGGTGAGCCGTGGCGGACTAAAGCTTGAAAAGGGCCTTCAGGAGTTTGCTATCGATCCCATGGGTTACACGTGTGCAGATATTGGTGCATCCACTGGTGGCTTTACAGATGTATTACTGACCCATGGCGCAACCAAGGTGTACGCCGTAGATGTTGGCCACGGCCAATTGGCCTGGAAACTCCGAAGTGATGATCGGGTTGTTGTTCTCGAGAAAACCAATGCCCGTTATTTAACCCAGGAACAAATCCCAGACCCGATTGATCTGGTCGTGTGTGACGCCAGTTTCATCAGCCTTAAAACGGTTTTGCCCGCCGCATTATCTTTGGTGCGCGAAGGGGGGAGTTTAATCGCCCTGATCAAGCCGCAATTCGAAGCAGGTCGGCAAGACGTTGGTAAGGGCGGGGTCGTTCGTGACTCCGCGGTCCATGAGCGTGTGTGTCAGGAAATCACAGATTGGCTTTCGGGCTTAGATGATTGGACAGTGAACGGCGTGACAGAAAGCCCGATCAAAGGACCAGAGGGAAATATTGAATTCCTGGTTTCTGCTACGAAAGTGGCTTAACCCTGATCAACGGGCAGTCCTGCACCCGCCCATGCAACGATTCCGCCTTCCATAGAATAGGCTTCGTCGACTTTGCCTTCTCTGATCAAATAATCAGCGACTTGATAAGACCGCATGCCGTGGGCGCATAGAACAATCAGTTTTTTGCCATCACCGCCGGGAACATTCTCGAAATCAAACGATGACATGGGATTGTGAACAGCACCATCAATGCGGGCCTGCATCAATTCTGGGTCTTCTCGGACGTCCAACAGTACGGCATCTCCTGCATCAACCCATTCTTTGGCCGTTTCAGCAGATATTTCCTTAATCCCAGACATTTGCTTCCTCAATATTGATTTGTGACGTCATGTTCCTTGGCACTCAACATGGTGCGGATTATTGTCATCGGCAATAGGGAGATTGCCATGTTTCACGATTGCCGAGGTTTAGAGATCACTGCAACGTCGTCAGATGCTATTACAGCGTTTGACCAAACCGTTGATTCTTATTTAGGGATCAAGCCCGAAGCAGCACCGAATTTAAAGGCGACGTTTGAGGCCGATCCAGAAATGCCAATGGCACATACCATGAAAAGTTATTTTTTCATGTTGATGGCAACAGGCCCTTTGAAAGAGCGTTCCAGAAAAGCTGCAGCAGATGCCGCAAAGTTTGCGCAGGCTGCAACGAAACGTGAGCAGATGCATGCCGAGGCGGCGACTCATTGGTCCCATGGACGTAAAGGTGCTGCACTCGCGACGTGGGAAACTATTCTAGAGGAGGAGCCACGAGATATTCTGGCGCTCCGGTTGGCGCATCATGGACATTTTTACGAGGGTGATGGACAAAACCTTCGCGATACCGTGACGCGGCGCATGTTCGCGTGGAATTCTGATATGGCTGGTTACGGATATGTCAAAGGCATGCAGGCCTTTGGTTTTGAAGAGACCCATAATTACGATGCGGCACTCCTGGCTGGTCATGAAGCGGTCGAAATCAATGGCCATGACGCGTGGGCTATTCACGCTGTGGCACATGTGCATGAAATGCGCGACGAGGCCACCGCAGGCATTGATTGGATCAAGAAGAATAAAGTCGGTTGGCGTTCATCTAACAACTTCCGCAACCACGTTCAGTGGCATCAGATGTTGATGTATTTGGATCAACAGGATTACGCCGAAGTGCTGCGACAATATGACGAGGAATTGTGGGACGCAGAGTCAGACGAATACCTAGACTTGGTCAATGATGCTGCAGTGCTGCTGCGCTTGGAACTGCACGGCCAAGATGTAGGTGACCGTTGGCAGGCTTTGGCCGAGAAATGCAAAGACCATACGACAGACCAAGCCCTTGCGTTTATCGATGTTCATCATGCGATATCGCTGTCATCGGTTCCTGGTGACGATGTCAAAGTATTGCTGGATGCAATGGAGAGTTATGCGTCTGAAAGCAGCGATGACAATGCGGAGATTACAGGTGCCATTGGATTGCCCTTGGCCCATGCGCTGGTCGCACATCGTGCCGGTGATCATGGTGCTGTTGTCGATCTATTGATGCCATTACGCTATCGGTTTCATCTATTGGGTGGGTCCCACGCACAACGTGATTTATTTGCGATGGTGTTGATCAATTCAGCGATGGCATCGGGACGCACCAATGTTGCCAAGATGTTGATCTCAGAACGCCTGGCACGTGCGCCACAAAATGCTTGGAATCTGAACTGTGCCCGAGAAATCGGCGTGGCGGTCTAAGAGATCCCATGGCACGTAATCCCTCCAGTAAAACGCCGTACCGGATTTTGGGCGTCGCAACAGATGCGACGGCAGCTGAAATCAAAACTGCGTATCGCCGCAAAGCCAGGGAAATGCATCCAGACCTGGACCCAGATAACCCGTGGGCAGAAGAAGAATTCAAACGCTTGTCTGCGGCTTATCAATTGCTCTCGGATGCCACCGAACGTGCGCGATACGACCGGGGTGATATTGATGGAGATGGCCGACGTAAAACATCGGCACGCACCAGCTCAGCCGGAAAAGCTGAAACCAAATCAAGAGGCTTCGAAGGTTTCTTCAAAGACCGCGCGGGCCCTGATATTGATGGTGTTGATGTTAATTATGGCTTGAAGGTCTCGTTCTTAGAGGCGGCCCGAGGTGCACACAAAGACATTAAAACGACCCATGGCGCGACGTTAAAAGTGAATGTTCCGGCAGGTACTCTTGATGGTCAGGTCTTGCGGTTGAAGGGGCAGGGCATGCGCGGCTTTGGCAAAGGTCGGGATGGTGATGCAATGGTCGAGGTCGAGGTCGAGACGCATCCGATATACAAATGCATTGGGCGAAACATCCACACAGAGGTTCCTGTTGATCTGGATACGGCGATCCTTGGAGGGAAAATTCAGGTCGAAACCATAGATGGCATGGTGAACGTCAATGTCCCGGCGAATTCAAATTCAGGCGGGCGCTTGCGTCTGCGTGGGCGTGGTCTTGCAGCTGGCGGACGTAAAACTGAAGAACGTGGAGACCACTATGTAACGATGATTGTCACGCTACCGGATAAGCCAGACCCAGAACTAGCAGCGTTTATCAAAGGTCGGCAAAAAAGCTGAAACTAAGGATTATCTTAGTTATTAATCTTCACCCGCTTTAATCTCTCGTAGTTTTGGCGATCCTTCAGGGTCCTCAAAAACGTCTTTCAGTGAAACCGAGAGAGCTTCTTGATTATTTGATTTCAGCCCTTCAATCAGTTTTGTAAAACGGGATTGCCAATCGGATCCATCGGTTGGAATGCGCACTTCTCCAAAACCTAGTCTCAAAATATTATAGACCTCGGCGACTGTGGTCGTGTCTGGATTCCGAGCCAGAATCCATCGGTTGGCAGATGTGCGCTCTACAAACCGTGCATTACGCAATTGATGGAGAATGCTATCGATGGCCTCACCGCCGCCGCCTGTGCTCCGCAGTATGGCGTTTCGTCTTACAGCGCCAGTTCCCTCTTTGCCAGCATTATACAAGACACAGAGAATTTGCATCGCAGCCACTAGGCGTGCACCTGCTGAAACAGTCGCGGACATGGGCTTTCCGTCAGCCGATTGCCATTCGTTGGTACTCGCGGTTAGCACCGCACCCATCAATACAATGAGCCAGGAAAGGTACATCCAGATTAAGAAGATCGGAACGACAGAGAGTGCGCCGTATATATTCTGGTATGTCGGGAACGTAATGATGTACCAGCCAAAGACCTTCCGCAGGAGGGTAAATAAGATGCCTGCCGTAACGCCGCCAATCAGACCTGCTGATAGACTGATGTTTCGGTTGGGGATAATGACATAGAACATCGTCAGCATGAAAATAATCATGATTGGTGGCAGAAGGGCGATGAAGAACCCGCCGACACCGCCACCCGTATCTATTCCGACCCATTGCGTCGCCGCAAAGTAATATCCGCTAAGAGAGAAACTCGCACCTAAGAGCAATGGCCCTAGGGTAAGGAGCGCCCAAAAGACCAATAGCCTGG
>DGNZ01000279.1 GCA_002389175.1 Rhodospirillaceae bacterium UBA4479
CGCGATAGGTATTCACCCAAACCGACCCCGCCTGCAATTTTTCAGACATGGTAAAGGCACGTCGCATGGACTGGGTCCAAACGCCCGCAGCCAACCCATACACAACACCGTTACCAATCTCGAGTGCTTCTTCTTCATCCTTGAACGGAATCACCGAAAGAACAGGGCCGAACACTTCTTCTTGGGCGATCCGCATTGAATTGTTCACACCCGTGAATACCGTCGGTTCCACGAAGTAGCCGTCTCCGCATTCAGGGCGCTCGGCTTTGCCACCGCCCATCTGAACATCGACACCTTCACCTTTGGCGATGTCGATATAGCTCAATATTTTTTCATACTGAGGCACGGTCGTTACTGGACCAACTTGCGTATCCAGTGACATGGGGTCGCCCATTTTCGCGGTCTTCGCCAGTGTCACCAATTTCTCGACAAATTCATCGTGGATGCTTTCCTGGACCAACAACCGCGAACCCGCGATGCAGGTCTGACCCGTGGCAGCAAAAATGCCCGAGATCGCACCCTTTACCGCATTTTCCATATCGCAATCATCGAACACGATATTTGGTGATTTGCCGCCCAATTCCAGGCTAACCTTTTTCATCATCGAGGCACCGGTTTTGTAGACATGCCGTCCGGTTTCTGGACCGCCTGTGAAGGTGATTTTTGCAACGTCAGGGTGTTCGGTGATCGCAGCGCCTGCTTCTTGACCAAAGCCCGTGACGACGTTGACAACGCCCGGCGGGAAGCCCGCTTTTTCAAACAAGGCCGCATACTCCAATGTGGATGCAGATGTGAATTCAGATGGCTTGAGGACAACCGTATTCCCGGCCGCAAGCGCGGGTGCCAATTTCCAGCCCGCAAGCAATAATGGCGAATTCCATGGTGTGATCGCACCAACAACGCCCAAAGGTTCATGGCGCGTAAAATGGAAATGATCCGCCTTGTCGATAGGGGTGACAGCGCCTTCGATTTTATCCGCAAGACCACCGAAGTAGTAATACCACTGGGGTACATACTTAAGCTGCATGCCCATTTCGGCAATCAGCTTGCCGTTATCGCGGACCTCGGTCTCGGCCAATGCGTCGGCATATTCAGCGATCAAGTCACCCAGCTTTCGTAACAAATGACCGCGCTGAGTGGCCGTCATCTTGGGCCAATCGCCCGTTGTAAAAGCTTTCTTTGCAGCTTGGACGGCGCGATCAACGTCTTCGGCCTGGCCGCGTGGGATCGCAGCCCAATTTTTACCTGTGTACGGGTTCATGCTTTCGAATGTTTCACCATCCGCAGCATCGACCCATTCGCCGCCGATCAACATTTTATATGATTTCAGATCACTCATGTTCTCATTCCCCACTCAATACCTAACCGCAGCAATATCTTAGTTCCGCACGCATGTTAAGGCACAGCAACTAAGTTGCCTCATTCACATCATCTATCAGAATGTTAATCGCGTTAGGGCGCGGGATCAAAAACTAGAGTGCGTCATCGCCTAAAAGAGCCTGACGGAATCTATTTTTCAGATGAACACCGTCCTTGGATGGCAGCACAAAGTCCAATGGCTCTGCGCGGACCTTAATCACGCGAAACACCGGCCCATGCCCTGTCGTCAAATGATCTAGCGATTCCGCTAATTCATCTTCGGTGCGAATAATCCCCGTATCAGCGATACCAAGTCCATGTGCTGTCGCTGCCAGATCCGTCACACTTGCAGTATGGGTGGTCTGCATCCCAGTCTCGCCATAGCGTTCATTATCAAAAACACAGATCGTCAAATTCTTAGGCACCTTAACGGCAACAGTTGCCAGACTGCCGATACCCATCAGCATTTCGCCGTCGCCCGTTGCGACCATGACGCGCTTATCTGGTTGCGCCAGGGCAAGCCCCAGTCCCATGGTCACAGCGCCACCCATAGCCCCCCATAATGGGAATATGCGAGGGCAATCACCGGCGGCGGTGAAATCCCAGTTGGTCGATCCCAGCCCGGTCACGATCAACATGTCAACGCGTGCATTTAACAGTGTCTTTGCAACATCACGACGATGTAGGGGGAAATCTTTTGCGCGATCACTCATGATGTATCCCCTATTTCCCAAACGTTTTGACTGGAACAAGCCGCTGGTTCAGCAGCAATGCAGCCGATTGCTGGCCGACAAACGCCTTGTGCAGGATCGCTGCTGCCTGTGGCCCCACATCAGCAGGATCTTCGACTTCTTCGACCAGCAGGCCCGCCAATTCCAAGGTTTGTTTTGTCGTCGTCCCCATCGGCATTTGCCAAGGGTTAAATTCGTGCCATTGGCCGCGCATCGTGATGAACGCCACAAACGGGAATCGGCATGTTTCTATCAGAGACAACATATTGATGCAGTTTCCGACACCCGATGATTGCATCAGCATCACGCACTTATCACCGCCAAGCCAAGCACCCGCTGTCAATGCGACGCCCTCTTCCTCGGTGGTCAGCGAAACCGCCTTAATGTCGTTATCGGCGATGCAGGCGTTTATCAGAGTTTTGTGGCCTGCATCAGGCACGTAGGCGACCTGATCCACACCAGCCTCTTTAAACGCAGCATATATATCGTTTGGCCATTCCATGCCCATAATCCTCTGATCCTATTACCCTTCTGACAGGCGATGCGCCTCAGCATCTTCGGGGTTCACTTTCCAACCTCGTCGATGAAGTTTAAATAAACTGAAGGCGGCAAATGCCAGCAGTAGTGCACCAACAACCGGTCGAACGGTGCCCTGCATCATAAACATCGGCCCAGCCAATGATGCGATCAAAAATGGCGTAAAGAATATCGTCCATTTCTTGCGACCGCGATGGCTCTGATAGGCTGGGAAGAACAACGAAAACGACGCCATGATAATAAAGAACAACGACCACGGATGTGTAAAGAACGGGGATATATCCGTCGTAATCGCAACTGCGCGCGACAACCACAATTCAGCGATCTGACCCAGCACAACACCCAAGATCATCGGAGCCAATGGGAAGCCAAGTTTCCGCATCACATAACCAACGATGCCAAACCAGAACAACGTCCACATATCAAACGCGACATTATTGAGCGCAAAGATACCGATCCCGCAATACGCCAAAATGATACTCGCCAAGAAATACATTCGGACTTTGGTCACCAGCACAAACAATCGAAGCGCGCCGGACTGCAGTACCAACATCATGAAGTTAGCGATAAAGAACGCGATGAATATCCCATAGGCCAAAACTGGGGCTTCGTTAATGAAGCTGGGGCTAGGGATCACATCGTGAATTAATAATGCGCCCAGCATCACGGCTGTCACGATGTCGCCGGGAATCCCCAAGGCCATCATCGTAATCAATGCGCCGCCTGCTGTGGCATTATTCGCCGCCTCGGGCGCGATGATCCCATCTGGGTGCCCGGTGCCGAATTTTTCCGGTTCCTTTGAGGCCTTCTTCGCCTGATCATAGGCAAGGATATTTGAAATCGAGCTCCCCGCCGCAGGCAATACGCCTGTGAAAACGCCGATGCAGGACGAGCGTACCAAATTCCCCCAGCTCTTCAGAACCATGATCGCTGCACGCCGATGCTCAACCCGTGCGTTAACCGATCCCGTTTCTGTCAGTGCTTTTTTGGCGCGAACTTGGTCTTCGATATCCGATAGCAATTGAGAGAAGGCAAATAGGCCAATCAAAACCGGCAGGAACGAGAAACCTTGCTTCAGCGCATCCGAGCCAAAGTTGAAGCGCGCCACGCCATTCACACTGTCTTCGCCGATACACGCAACCAGCAATCCAATCCCAGCCGCCAGCAAACCCTTGATCAGATCTTCGCCAGCAAGGCTAGCCGCAATCGTCAGCGCGAACATGATCAGCGCAAAATAATCCCACGGTTGGAATTCTAAACCGACACTGGCCAGTTGCGGCGCAATCGTAACCAAAAATACTGCCGAAATAATGCCGCCAAAAAACGACGACCAAACGCCAAGGCCCAGGGCCAAACCCGGGTCCCCTTTACGCGCCATCGGAAATCCATCAAAGGTCGTCGCAACGGAACTAGGCGTCCCCGGAATACCGATGAGGATACCCGACATCAGGCCACCAGATAGTCCACCAACAAAAACACCGATCATGGTCGCCAAGCCCTGCACGGGTTCCATCCCAAACGTAAACGGAAGCGTCAGCACAATCGCCATAGCGATGGTAAAACCAGGAATAGCGCCTGCGATCAACCCAGCAACGGTTCCCAGCGCCATCAGCGCAAAGGTCTGAATACTCGCGAGTTCGTTAAAGGCAGCGAGGATGTTTTCTATAACCATCTGTCGCTCCTAAAAATATTCAAAGAAACTGCTGGGCGGCAGGATCACATTGAGACCAAAAGTAAAGATCGACCACATCCCGCCAATCGAGATGACTGCCGTTGCAGCATGAGTTGCGATGTCTTTTGGTGTGTTATTGCCCAACACGGTGAGAAGCATAAAGACCAGCAACATGCCGCCGAACAACATGCCAAAAAAATCAAGGGTGAGTAAAAAACCCAAATAAAGCACAAAACACCAAAGTGGGTTGCGATATTTTCGCAACCAGCCTGCAACGGTAAAAGGCTCTTCCGGTTCTGCATCGGGGCCAGCACGCAGACTTTGAACCAAGTAAATTGCTGTCAAAATATACAAAATAATGAGGACGCCACGCGGCCAGACATCAGCTTCCATGGTGCCATATTCGACGATCCGGATATCAAAACTAGCCCACAAGAATATGGACCAAAAGATCATCATAAATATCGCGATAATTGTGTCGCGATTCAAAGAACCCATGAACGCATCCCCCAACAAATCGGCAAGAAAAGAATCAGGGGCGACAGTAAATTCTGTGCCCCTGATCAATTAGACTTTTTTATTTTTTGTACATGCCAATTTTAACGGCCACTGCTTCGTGGGCTTTGTATTCTTCGGCAAACCATTTGGAGTAATCTTCAGGGCTGCGCCACTGAACCATGGTTCCTTTGGCATCAAGCTGTGCCTTAAGGCTTTCGTTTTCAGCAGCCATTTTGAAGACCTTGGACCAATGATCGATCATGGCTTTTGGTGTGCCTTTTGGGGCCATCACGCCACGGTCGAGCGAATAGGTCATATCTACACCGAGTTCTTTCAGTGTCGGTAAATCAGGCAGGAATTTGGAGCGTTCATCACCAGCAATCGCATAAGCCTTCAACGCACCTGTTTCCATGTGCTTACGAGCCGCAGCAACATTGATGCCGCCCAAATCGATGGTGTTGGACAATAGCGCCGTCATGCGTTGTTTCGTGCCATCAAACGGGATGTACTTGAATTTCATGCCGGTTTTTTCTTCAAGCAGCAGATACATGAACTGACTGGTTGATCCAAACGTGGCGCCTGCTTTTGCTTCACCTGGATTTTTTGTCGCAAAATCTTTTAATTCAGCGAACGTGTTCCATGGTGCTTGGCCTGAACCACCAAAAATTTCTGGGGTACTGGTCAATTGGGCGACCGTATCGAAACCTTCGTGATTAAAGTCCACACGACCGTTCAAAAAGCTAACGATGGCGCTCTGGTGGATTGCAAACAGTGTGCACCCATCCGGTTTGGCTTTTTTAGCTTCTTTGGCACCCTTGTTGCCGCCCTGACCGGGGATCGTGACAACCTGAATCTTTGGATCAGCCTTCAGCTCATTATTGATGATGTTTTCAAAAATGTTGAAGATAACAGACGTCCCGCCACCAGCACCCCATGGTACAATCAGCTTGGCCGTCGAACATTTAAAGTCTGCTGAATAAGCATGTGTTGGGGCCATCATCGTCGTTACACTGATCGCCGCAGCAGCAATTGCGCTGCCGAGTAGTTTGATTTTCATTATCGTCTCCCTAGTTTAGATCTCTCGTTTTTTCTGACTATTTACGCCCGTAATGAGCGCATACGGTTTGTTAATCATGACGATAACTTAGGAATTCCAATCTGCTCCGTCCATAGAATGTTTGAAATTATGGGGTGACACTCAATATAAAGGTTTACACATTTATTCTTTGAGGGGGATACACCATGCGCGATTTAGAAAAACCAGGCCGGTCACCGGCACACGGCAAGGACGGCATGGTTGCCACGTCACATGCGATCTCAACCGCTGTCGGATTGGATATCTTGCGTCGGGGCGGCAACGCCATGGACGCCGCTGTCGCCGCGTGTGCAGTACAATGCGTTGTGGAACCTGAATCCACAGGGATTGGCGGCGATAACTTCTGTATCTATGCCCCCGAAGGTCAAATCAAAGATATGATCGCGTTCAATGGGTCAGGCGCTGCCCCAGCTGCTGCCACCCCTGAATGGTACGCCGAAAACGGCATAACAAAGCTGGAACGCCAAACGCCCCATTCCGTCGTTATACCTGGCGTGATTGATGCTTGGGAAACCCTGATCCGAGACCATGGCACGATGGACTTGGGTGAATTACTGCAGCCCGCCATTGGCTATGCCCGTGATGGCTATCCCGTGAGTTCCCGTGTCTCAGTCGATTTCGCCAGCCAAGAGCACTTGTTGGTCAATGACCCTGCCGCCAAGCGCGTGTTTATGCCAAACGGCAAAACCCCGGGCGTCGGCGAAATGCATCACCAGCCTGAACTGGCTGAAACATTACGCAAGGTCGCAGAACACGGTCGTGATGCATTTTACACCGGCGAAGTCGCCGAAGATATCGTGTCGTACCTGCAATCGCTGGGCGGCCTGCACACCCTTGAAGATTTCAAGAATGCCATCGGTGAATACGTCACGCCAATTTCCACAAACTATCGCGGCTATGATGTGTATGAATGCCCGCCAAATGGTCAGGGCGTCATCGCACTGCAAATGCTGAACATGCTGAAACACGTTCCGTTTGAAGGTATCGATCCGCTATCCGTTGAGCGACTGCATATGGAAATCGAATTCGGTCGCATGACGTATCAAGACCGGAACGCGTATGTTGCCGACGAGAACAAAGCCGATGTGCCTGTTGAATGGCTGTTATCAGATGAACACGCCAAGGAATTGGTCGCACAGTTTGATCCCGAGCGCGCCCTTGATCCATTGCCGCCAGTCACGATCCCATCAAACGACAGCACGGTTTATATCTCCGTCGTTGATAAAGACCGCAACGCATGCAGCTTCATCAACACGCTGTTTTCGAACTTTGGTTCCGTTCAGATGGCCCCGAAATCGGGCGTGCTGCTGACCAACCGGGCGCAGGGCTTCACGTTGGAAAAAGGCCACCCGAACTGCATCGCACCGAACAAACGTCCGTTGCATACCATTATCCCAGGCATGGTCGGCAAGGATGACAAGGCTGTAATGCCGTTTGGTGTCATGGGTGGTGAATACCAGTCATTTGGACATATGCAGTTCCTAAGCAAGCTCTTTGACTTCGGCATGGATATCCAAGAAGCCCAGGACGCCCCGCGTGTGTTCCCTATCGCCAACACAATGGATGTTGAAATGGAAGGCACCTTGCCTGCCGAAACCATCGCCGCATTAGAAAAAATGGGCCACAAACGGGTTGCACCAAAAAAACCTGTGGGCGGTAGCCAAGCGATTTGGATCGATTGGGAGTCCGGCGTCCTCACAGGCGGTTCTGACCCACGTAAAGACGGGTGCGCCGTCGGTTATTAAAGAGCCCGATAGATGTTTGATTTTTTTTCTGACACCAAGACCAAACCGTCAATGGCGATGCGCGAAGCGGTGCTCGCCGCCGACGTCGGTGATGAACAAAAAGATGAAGATCCAACAACCCGGGACCTATGCGAACGTGTCGCCACACTACTCGGTAAAGAGGCTGCGGTTTTCTTACCATCTGGAACGATGTGTAACGAAATTGCCGTTCGCGTTCACACACAACCCGGCGACGAGGTAATCTGCGAGCGGTCATCACATCTCATTTGCTAGGAGACAGGTGGCCCCGCCGCCATCAGCAGCGTGATGATCCATGCGATCGATGGCGAAAACGGTATGTTTGAGCCTGAACAAGTCACCCAAGCGATACGTCCTAAAAGCCGCTATATGCCGGAAAGCCGGCTGGTCTGCGTTGAACAAACAGCCAACCTGGGCGGGGGCGCTGTTTGGCCACAAGAAAAAATTAGAAACGTCGCCCGCGTCGCCAAAGAAGCTGGTCTCGCGACCCACATGGATGGGGCACGACTGATGAACGCCGTCGTTAAATCCGGTATTCCTGCGGACACATGGACGCAAGGCTACGACTCGTGTTGGATTGATTTCACCAAAGGGCTCGGCGCACCTGTAGGTGCGGTCCTCGCGGGCTCAGAAGAATTTATTCATCAAGCATGGCGGATCAAGCAACAAATCGGCGGCTCAATGCGGCAATCTGGCGTTATTGCAGCGATGTGTCATTACGCCCTTGATAACAACTTAGATCGTCTTAGCGATGATCATGATCTTGCGACATCAATTGCCCAGCGCGTATCGGCAATGGACAAAGTGACACGTGTTCTCCCGGTTGAGACCAACATCGTCATCTTTGATGTTTCAGAAGACGCGCCAGACGCCGCCAGCCTTGTTTCACTACTCGAAGATGACGGCGTTTTGATCGGCGCATTCGGGCATCGTCGCATTCGGATCGTTACCCATCTCGATGTGAATGCGGAAGCAGGCGATGCGCTTTGCCAAAGCCTGGAAAAGCATCTCTCCGCCAACATGGACGTTTAAACTATCACTCTTGAATAGGTGCACACGTTCGCTCACACTTAACGTATGAGTGACGAGCAATATTCAAAAATCAGCCTAGACATCGATCCCGATGTGGATGGATGCCAGCACGGGGCCATGATCATCCCATGGTCGCGAGACCAATCGTCGTGGGGGTCCATCCGATTACCCGTCAGCGTCATCAAAAACGGCGACGGTCCAACCGTACTTTTTACAGGGGCCAATCACGGTGACGAATACGAAGGCCCCGTCGCGCTGACCAAATTGCGCAGTGCCCTCGATTATATTGATGTTCGAGGCTGCGTGATCATAATTCCAGCGCTCAATTTACCTGCATTCCGGGCGGGTAAACGCACATCACCGATTGATGGCGGCAATATGAACCGTGCGTTTCCGGGCAATCCAAATGGGACGATCACAGAAATGATCGCCGATTTCGTAACCACACGATTTATCAGTCGCGCGGATTACGTGGTGGATATTCATGCGGGTGGTCGGTCGATGAATTTGTTACCGACGTCGATCATACATGACCTGCCCGACACAGATCAGATGGACCGCACGCTGGCCGCGATGCATGCGTTCGGCGCACCGTATGGCATGGTCCTGACCGAGTTGGATGCCAACGGCATGATCGACACGGTCGTCGAGGACATGGGCAAAGTCTTTGTCTCTACCGAATTAGGTGGTGCTGCGTCATCAACGGTTGAGACCATTAAAATCGCGGAACGTGGTGTGATGAATATTTTAAAACACGCAGGCATCATCGATGGCGCACCAGATATTCCCGCACCCAGCCGTACCCTGCACACACCACACGCTGAAAGTTTTGTGACCTGCAAAACCGAAGGATTGTTCGAGATATGCAAAGAACTTGGTGATACCGTGGTTGCTGGAGAAGTGATCGCCCGCGTGCATTACCTAGAAGAACCAGAACGCGATCCAACACCGCTGATCGCCGAATGCGATGGGCTGATCGTCTGTCGGCACATGCCAGGGTTGGTGACACGCGGTGATTGCGTCGCCGTCATTGCAGAACCTTGGCCAGCCCCGAAATGAACCCGGTTACGATTGCGGATGTCCGCGAGGCCGCGGCCCGAATATCAGGGCACGTCAATCGCACGCCACTTCGTCTATCGCCGTACCTTTCAGAAATTTGTGGCCAAACGGTGCGCCTTAAACTTGAGACCATGCAGGACACCGGCGCGTTTAAAATCCGTGGCGCCACGAATGCATTGATGAAAATGTCCGATGCAGATCGTGCCCGTGGCGTCATTACAATGTCGAGCGGCAATCATGGCCGTGGCCTCGCCTACGCATCGAAACGCCTGGGCGTGCCCTGTTCGGTGTACATGTCCGAATTGGTCCCAAAGGTTAAGTTAGAAGCCATCCGAAGTTTGGGCGCAGAAGTCGTGATCGCGGGTCCGTCACAGGAAACCGCCGAAGCCGCCGTTCATGAGCGCGTTGCCAAGGATGGTTTGATTTACGTTCATCCGTTCGATGCCCCAGATATCATCGCAGGCCAAGGTACCATCGGACTGGAAATCTTAGAAGATATGCCAGATGTCAAAACCGTGCTGGTTCCGTTATCCGGTGGCGGATTGTTTGCTGGGGTCGCATTGGCGATCAAATCATTAAAACCCGATGTGCACATGGTTGGAGTCACCATGGAAAATGGCCCCGCAATGGTCGACTCATTGCAGGCTGGCAAGCCCGTACCTGTTGATGAAGTCGAAACGTTGGCCGATGCCTTGGGTGGCACCATTGGGCTAGATAACAAGCTGACGTTTGAGATGACCCGGCGTTTTATCAATGAGACAACTCTCCTCAGTGAAGACGAAATCGCCGAGGCCATGCGGACACTTTTTCATAAAGATCACATCGTCTCAGAAGGCGGCGGTGCTGTCGGGGTCGGCGCATTGGTTGCCAACAAACTAAAAGCGCTCAAGGGCCCCATTGCCATTGTCGTCAGCGGGTGCAATGTAGATATGACAACGTTTCAGGGCATCATAAGCACGACACCAATGACCACCCAAGGATAACGAAATGCAGGACGCTCTCGCACTCGCACAGAATAATCTTCTGTCGCCGATGGTGCTGTTCTTTGCTTTGGGTTTTTTGGCAGCTGCAGCTAAGTCTGACCTCGTTTTTCCAGAAGCCGTTGCAAAAGCGCTATCACTTTATTTGTTAATCGCGATTGGTTTTAAGGGCGGCGTCATCGTTGCGGAACGTGGCGTCGACACCACGATGGCGATGGCCATCACTGCTGGTTTTCTCCTAAGTGCTGTTATCCCGTTCATTGCCTATGCGATCTTGAGCCGGATTTCGACACTGCCACGCATCGATGTCGCAGCTGTGGCAGCGCATTACGGCTCAATCTCCATCGTGACGTTCGTTGCATCAACATCTGCGCTGGATGCCCTCGGCATTAAATACGAAGGATACTTGGTCGCGGTCGCTGCGATCATGGAAAGCCCCGCCATTATTGCCGCCCTTTTGCTGTCCAGGGGCGAGCGAGAAGCGTCCGATCCAGGGCAATCAGATGGCCTGATGCGCGAAGTACTTTTAAACGGTTCCATCTTGGTTTTAACCGGCGCATTTGTGATTGGCTGGATCACAGGGCCTGCAGGGTTTGAACAAATCGATAGCTTTATCGTCGATCCGTTTAAAGGCGTTTTATGTCTATTCCTGCTCGATATGGGCTTAATCGCCGGACGCGGCATTCAACGCAGTGCGAAGGAATTACGCCCGCCCGTTATCTTGTTTGGGCTTTTCATGCCGTTGATCGGTGCAAGCATTGCGCTTGCGGGGGCCTTGGCCATCGGTTTGGATGCGGGCAGCGCAGCGCTGCTGATGACCCTTGCAGGGTCCGCAAGTTACATCGCCGTCCCCGCCGCCATGCGGGTCGCCTTACCCGAGGCACGACCGTCAATTTACCTCACGTTGTCGCTTGGAATTACATTCCCATTTAACCTAATCGTCGGTATCCCAACGTACATTTGGGCTGCGAACGCGATGATTGGTGTTTAGGATACAGTCATGGATACGCACCCAAAAAAACGCCTGGAAATTTTTATCGAAGCCCCTGCACTCAGCCGGGTCTCGCATATTCTGGATAACGCAGGTGTGCCGGGTTACACCGTCCTACCCGTGATCAGTGGTTCTGGTGATTCAGGGCCGTGGACCCGTGATGGATTGGTATCCAGCGCGGGCGGCATGGTCACCATCGTATGCATCGTAGACGAAGATCAAATGGACAAACTGTTGGAGAAAGTCTTTAAGGTCGTGTCACGTCAAATCGGCATCATTAACGTATCAGATTGCCAAGTTGTCCGGGACGCAAAGTTTCAGGTTCACTGAGTCCGTTTTTCAGACGGCATTGCCCGGTACAACGTCAACGGCTGCGGGACACCCTTCATTTCATACTGCCCAGCATCTTCGAATAATAGTTTTTGCGCGCTGGCAAGTTCCCGAACGTTATCCGTAACAAATACATCCCCCGTATCGGCCTTATCACAGACCCGCGCTGCGACCTGAACGGTGGTGCCAAAAAAGTCGTCTTCTTCTTCGACGGCTTCACCCGCATTCAGCCCGATACGCACATTTACCGGCAGCGTGCCATCGCGCGCGTTATGAGCAGCAAACGCTTTTTGCATTTCCAAACCGGCGCGTGTCGCATCGGCGGATGATGCAAAACT
>DGNZ01000045.1 GCA_002389175.1 Rhodospirillaceae bacterium UBA4479
CACAGGCGCTGAAGCTGAACCACTTTCTATGCCGGAAGGGGTCTCTGAATATCACCAGCTTGATGTATGTGACACATCGGCAATTGCCTCGCTTGCAAGTCAGTTTTCCCGTCTTGATGTGCTTGTTAATTGTGCAGCAATTTCAAGGCGGGACCTTGAAGACGATCTTGAGGTGTTTCGCCAAGTTATAGACGTCAACCTCATCGGCAATTTTGACGTGGTGAGGAAATTTGAAACAGCGCTGATTGCAGCTAAAGGTACGATTATCAATATCGCGTCCATGTACAGTTTTTTTGGCAGTCCAAAAGTGCCTGCTTATGGGGCAAGCAAAGCTGCGATCCACCAGCTGACGAGATCTCTGGCGCTTAAATATGCACTACAAGGGGTAAGGGTTAACGCGATTGCCCCAGGGTTTGTTGTTACCGAACAAACTGAACGAGGCCGCGCCGACGCCCTGCATTATGAAGCGGTAATCGCCCGCACACCATTTGCCCGCTGGGGGAAACCAGATGACATTGCCGGCCCGGCCCTGTTTCTGGCCAGTCAGCAGGCGGCGTTCGTTACCGGGCAAACTCTTGTCGTGGATGGGGGGTATTCCATTGGTTAACGTGAAGTTTTTGGGTTTTAGGCCATCGCTGGGAATGTTTGTAAACATTGAAAGGTAGCGCTGTGAGAGCATCAGTTGGTTTGATAAAGATATTGAAGGGATCGGGTGTAGAGACAATCTTTGCTCTGTCCGGCAATCAGATTATGCCACTCTTTGATGCCTGCCTCGATGAGGGCATCCGCGTCGTTCACGTCCGCCACGAAGCCGCAGCGCTCTACATGGCTGAGGCACATGCCCGCATTACGGGTGGCATGGGAGTCGCCATGGTTACCGCTGGTGCTGGCCTTTGCAATGCCATTGCCCCGTTGTTCACGGCGACCCAATCACAAACTCCGGTTCTTTTGCTTAGCGGTGACTCTGAGGCAAGCCTCGATAACATGGGCAGCTTTCAAGAAATGGACCAGGTCCAGATCACCAGTGCAGTGACAAAATTTTCTCGGCGGATTTGCCAAACATCTGAACTTGAGGGCGCAATGAATGCTGCAATAGAGGCGGTGACGACAGGCACTTCGGGTCCTGTACATCTTGCGCTTGCAGCAGATATGCTGACAAATGAACTTGAGGATTCACCGCAGTTTGAAAAGCAGGCTCTCTCGACAAACACCGAACCTAGTGAGGCTTCGGTAGGTTTTGTGGAGGCTTTGAAGTCGTCGCAAAGACCATTGATAATTGTTGGACCGTCGCTTTGCATGCCGCATCATGCGGCTATGTTGCGCGTGCTTGAAACGAGATTGGGTGTGCCTGTGGTGCCAATGGACAGCCCACGTGGTTTAAACGATCCCCGCCTTGGAAACTTCAAGTCAATAGCGCGCCTTGCTGATTTGATCATACCAGTCGGTAAGCCTGTGGATTTTTCGATGGCCTATGGTGCTGTCGGACCATTTCATGCTGATGCCAAATGGTTTGCCTTCCTCGGAGAAGAACAGCTTGTTTCACAGGCACGCAGAAACCTCGGTGATCGTTTGCATGATGGGGTTGTGATATCGCCTGTGGAGGCTATCGCCATGCTCACAAAATTGTCACCTGTAAGCGCTGATTCGACTTGGGCTGACTCGGTGCAGAGTGCCATTACCAGCCGTGATTTTTCTGCTTTTGATAGAAACCGTGATGTTGATGAATTGAACTCTCTGTCGTTCAGCACTGCTGTAAGTGATGTTTTGGACTTGCATGATAACGTTGTCGCCGTGTCTGACGGTGGTGAAATTGGTCAGTGGATTCAGTCTGTTCTGACTCGTTATCTGGTGATGATAAACGGCGTGTCGGGTGCGATTGGCGGCAGCTTAAGTTATGCTATGGCAATCAAACAGGCGTTACCCAATAAACATGTGTTGGCCTTCATGGGTGATGGAACCGTTGGCTTTCATTTGGCTGAATTCGAGACAGCGGTGCGCGAAAACCTGCCTGTTGTTGCAGTCATTGGCAATGACATGCAGTGGAACGCAGAGGTGAAAATACAGGAACGTGACTATGGGCCGGACCGCGTGTTTGCCTGTGGTTTGAGTGATGCCCGGTATGATCAAGTGGCAGCCGCTCTTGGTGGACATGGCGAATTTGTGACAAATCTGACAGAGATTGGCCCAGCGTTCGAGCGTGCCCTTGCAAGCGGCAAACCGGCTTGTATTAATGTCAGGATCCATGGGTTTGGTGCCCCGACTTTCGCAAATGGGTGAGTTGTCAAAAATAATCGTGGCTGGTCGAGCCACTGTTGATTTGATTATGGAAATTGACCAATTCTCTGTGCGAGGTGAAAAAATGCATGCGCATGACTCACGTTTCGTGGTTGGTGGCCCCGGGGCAAATGCAAGCATCGCCATCGCACGTTTTGGTGGTCAGCCCGCACTCGTGAGCTACATTGGCGATGATATGATGGGGCAATTCATCTATCAGACACTCATCGATGAGTCGGTTGACATGTCAATGAGTCCGCCAACTGCAGATGCGCGTTCATCGGTTTCGGCGGCATTTGTCAACAAAGAGGGTGAGCGCCAGACAATAAACTTTGCCGGGCAGGGGTTTGAGCCGCTATCTCCGGCCGTTGCAACCGCTGATGCCCCATGTGCTGTTCTGGCCGACAATCGCCATCCAGAATTGACAGGTTGGGCGATTGACCTTGGACACCTTTATGGCGTTCCAACTGTGATTGATGCCGAAGCGCCGTTTGCCGCAGACCATGCTCGCGGCGCAACTCATCTTGCATTTTCAAGACAGGGACTTGAGTCCTTTTTGCCGGGGCAAAGCATTGAGTCTGGTTTAAGGCAGGCGCGTGAAGAAACCGGATGCTGGGTGTGTGTGACCGATGGCGAGAACGGTGTCTGGTATTTGCAGGGTAAAGCCATAGAAAATATCCCGGCCTTCAAAGTTGATGCGATAGATACCATTGGGGCCGGTGATGTCTGGCACGGTATTTTCACGCTATGTCTTGGGGAAGGGCAGGTTGAAATTGACGCGATCAAATCGGCGAATGCCGCGGCGGCGATGAAGTGCAGACAATTTGGTGGAATAACGGCATCTCCTGACAGGAAAAGTTGTGATGCCTTCATGGAGGAACAGTCGATATGCAATTAACTCCCGGAAAGCTTATGGGCATGCGCCGGATGGCTGATGAAAACGGATTGTTTAAAATGGTCGCTGCCGACCAGCGGCCACCGATCAAGGATCCGATTGCCAAAAAGCTTGGCCTGCCAGAGGCCCCCTGGTCGGAAGTGGCCAGATTTAAAATGGAAATTGTTCGTCAGCTTCAGGGGCCAAGCTCGGCTGTTTTGTTGGATCCGCATTACGGAATTCCGGCTGCTTTTGATGTTCTTGGCGGGAACAAGGGGCTTGTCGTGACGCTTGAGGACTCAGTCGTTAAGGAAAGTGATGAGGGGCGCTTTTCAGCGAATATTGATGAATGGTCAGTCGGCAAAATCAAGCGGCTCGGCGGTGATGCTGTTAAGGTTCTTGCATGGTATCGACCAGACGCATCACCTAAAAATGTTGCTTTTCAAAAGGACTATGTAAAACGGATCGGCGATGAATGCGCCTGCTTTGACATTCCGTTTCTTCTCGAATTGTTGCTCTATCCTTTGGCTGGCGAAAAGGCCTCATCTCGTGGCTATATAGAGATGAGGGCAAAAGCAAGTGATCAGGTGTTGGCCTCTGTTGAGGAATTTGCTCGTCCTGAATACGGCGTGGATATGTTCAAGTTGGAAAGCCCATTGAATGCCGATGCGATTGATGGCTCATCCAATGTGCAGGCATTATTCGATGAGATGGGCCGGCTTGCTGGACGACCCTGGGTCATGTTGTCTGCGGGCGCTGGAAAAGATTCTTTCCTTGATATTCTCTCACATGCCTTCAAGGCCGGTGCCTCGGGTTTTCTCGCTGGTCGTGCGATATGGCAGGATGCTTTTGCGGCTTATCCTGATTGGAATCAAGTCGTCGAGGGGCTTGCTAACGGGGGTCTCGGTTATCTCGAGAAAATTTCGAAGCTGGCGGATGCAACTGCTCACCCATGGCATCGCCACAGCTGTTATGGTTCAGATGGTGCCCTCTTTCATCCTGCTGATGAAAGTTTTCGTTTCGGCTATGAAGATGTATAATTCTGAGAGGCAAAGGGACTTTGGTCGACACCTGTCGTCCAAAGTCCAAGAGAAGATCAGGTGTTTTTTGCAGCGAAGACTCGCCTGCGAACATCAAGCCATCATCCGGGCTCATTTTGTCATCAGATAACCAACAGATGGACGTGCCGGTCCCAAGACAGCATAAAGCCGTGCTGGTCATGGTTTTTGCGCTTTGTCTGGCGGCTTTGAGTGCGGCCTTTATGAAGCTTCTGGCAGATACCATGTCGCCGCCGCTCATCAGCTTTTTTCGCTTTGCCGGTTATTTTCTGCTGTTGCTGCCGCTTGCCTTTATTCGGCATGGATGGCGAGTGCTCAGACCGCAGCGGCCCGTTGTTCAGATTATTCGAGGGCTGACTCTGGCCTTGGGAAACATGGCATTTATGTATGGCGTTCAGCATGTTGATTACGCCAACGCCGTTGCCATTGTTTATGTCTATCCCTTCATCATGATTATCTTGTCAATCTGGGTCTTGAATGAATCCGTATCACCAAAGGCCTGGCTTGGGGTTTTTGGTGGATTTTGCGGCGTTGTTCTTGTGATGCGGCCGGATGTTTCCGGGATTGATTTGAACGGCCTGTTTATCGTTTTTACTGGTTTGATGGTTGCCATACAGATGCTTCTCAATCGAAAGCTGGGCGTCATCATGGACCCTATCATGGTCGCTGTATGGGGGTCTTTGACGGCTACTGTCTTGTCGGGCTTTACACTTCCTTTTTTCTGGGACATGCCAACACATTCAGAGATGATGCTGATCGCCGGTCTTGCGGTGATGACCGCCGTTAGCCAGACATTGATGATTGTGGCGATGTCATTGGCGCCAGCAGAAAGAATTGCTCCCTTCACCTATTTTGAAATTGTTGCGGCGGTCATCATTGGCTTGGTCTTGTTTGGCACTGTGCCGGACACCATTTCTTGGATGGGTATGGGTCTGATTGTTGCCAGCGGTATTCTGGTGACAAGCATGCCGGGCGCGCTGCGCCTTCGCCGTGGTGAAAAGATCTGAGATAGCGGTTGAAACGATAATTTGCGCCCGAAGACTTTGCCGTTTTGGTTCAATCTAAAAATGTAGCCTGTGCTTGGAGCGTTTTTGCCCCATCCGAAAAAACATACCCCTAAATGCCGATTGCAGGTCTTCAGGAAATGTTATTTTACAGTTAACAAGCCCTCACATCATTGCAAAATCAAGGTGCAAGTAACGGCGGTTGCGCGCCCCCGCAACCA
>DGNZ01000292.1 GCA_002389175.1 Rhodospirillaceae bacterium UBA4479
AGACATGAAGGCGCGGATTGAGAACCTTATAGGTATTCACCGTTATGGATGGAATGGTGGGGGCGCGATCACGCAATTGAGCGAAGAACAGCGCCGCAAAACCCCCGATGTCGAACATCCCGTTGTTAGGACACATCCGATCACAGGACAAAAGATTCTGTTCGTCAATCCAGGTTTCACGATGGCGATTAAGGGGATGGAACAATCCGAGAGTGATGAGCTTCTTGCGGAACTGTTTGAACATCAAATCCAACCGCAGTTTCAGTACCGCCACAAATGGCAGCCGCGTCAGTTGGTCATCTTAGATAATCGGGCATCCATGCACTGCGCCGTTGCTGGTTATAGCGAGCCAATGCGGAAACTCAGAATGATTGTTGGATGTACGGATCAGGCTTTGTTGGCAGCTTGAAGCGCAATACGCTTTTGCACGATCCAGTCGTGGCGACTGACCAGTTCTTCGATTTCGCGATCCAACCAATCAATAAGATGATCAGCGTCATCAGCATGATGTCCGCGAAGTTCTTCGAGCCGGGCGAGTTCGTTTTCGATGGTGGCGCCGAGCATATACATTTGTTCGCACTGATCTTCAGCAATCAGGCAGTCAAGAAAACGGAATTTAAGCGCGACGACCAACTTGTTGAGATCATTTTCTGCGGCTTTGATATTCGCCTTAAGCAGAATTTGAAGTTCTTTATGACCTTCTTCGGTGATTTCAAGCAAATCATCACCATCGGACTCGGACATTGGCTCGGATGCCGTCCCAGAGACGGGTTTGACCAATCCTTCGTGCTTCAGCAGTTCGATAGACATGCCGAGAACATCAAGCGAAGGTCCCATCACATGCGTAATGAAATAACGTACGTTCGACGCCAATTCAGCGTACGACGCGTTACCGCCAGCTAGAATACCTAGTGCGCAAAGGCGCGTGGCTTCTTTTGGGGTTAGAGTGTTATCAGCATACATGAGTGGTCACCTTCCGAACTCTATACGCTTTATAATCCGAATTAGATCTATAGTCCATGAAAGGATTGTGGATTTACTGTGACCTCAGGCCTTCTGAACCGACCCACTTCTCGGCTTCATTCAAAGATTTCTCTGCAATATCAAAGATTTCGTCGATTTCCGCATCCGTGGTGATCAACGGCGGGCAGAACGCGAGGTTATCGCCAATGGCCCGAACAATCAGACCGTTCTCTAGGCATTTCCCCTCGGCTGCGGGGCCAACTTTTTGCGAAGGATCGAACGGCACGCGACCGTTTTTATCTTTCATGAGCTCCAGCGCCCCCATCATCCCGCAAGATCGGGCGTTGCCGACCAAAGGATGTTCACCCAGTTGGGCCATGCGCTCCCCAAAATGCCCCATGACAGAGCGAACATGTCCGACGATATCGCGTTCCTCGTAAATTTTCAGGGTTTCAAGCGCGACCGCAGCCGAAACGGGGTGCCCGCCATATGTTGATCCATGGCCAAATACGCCAAGCTTTTCACTTTGCGCAATCATGGCCTCATGGATTTTGTCGGAAATCATCAATGCCGAGATCGGCAAATAGGCGGATGACAATTGTTTCGCGCAGGATACGAAATCGGGGTCCAAATCAAATGTTTGGCTACCCCACATATTGCCGGTCCGGCCGAACCCGTTGATCACTTCATCGGCGACCAGCAGGACATCATATTTTTTAAGCACCTTTTGGATTTTTTCGTAATAGGTCGCGGGGGCTACAATGACGCCGCCTGCACCCATGACAGGCTCACAGAACATGGCTGCGACTGTGTCTGGGCCTTCGTCTAGGATCATCTTTTCCAAATCTTCGGCGCAGCGCGTTGCGAACTGTTCTTCGCTCTCGCCGTCATGGCCTTCGCGGTAATAATGGGGGCACGTCGTATGCAGGATACCGTCGATGGGAAGATCAAAGTCACCATGCAGGTGCGGCAGACCCGTCAAACTGGCGGACGCCACGGTGACGCCGTGATAGCCGCGAATACGTGAAATGATCTTTTTCTTTTCCGGTTTGCCGATGGCGTTGTGGTAGTACCAAATCAGCTTAACGGCGAGATCGGTCGCCTCGGAGCCCGAGTTCGCAAACAAGACTTTGGACATCCGTCCAGGTGCGATCCCTATGAGTTTTTCAGCCAAATCGATCACGACTTCGCAAGACCGATGATTAAAGCCGTGATAATACGCAAGTTTGCTCATCGCTTCTGTTGCGGCATCGATCAGACGTTGTTCCCCAAATCCCAAGCTGACGCACCACAGACCGGATAGCCCTTCGATATAGCTTTTGCCGGTATCATCGAAAACGCGGATTCCGGCCCCTTTGGAAATCACCATTGGGCCCTTTTCTTGGTGGGCTTTTAAGTTGGTATAGCCATGCACGTGATAGGCGATATCACGGGCCTGTGGGGAATTTCCAAGTTCGTTCATGATGTTCTCCGGCTCGTATTATTGGACTGACATCTCTTGATGCGCGTTGAAGGTATCAAACTTCGAATAGCTCGCCTTGTCCAATCAAGAACGCAAACTATTTACGAAACTTGACCTAAATCAAAGCGCAGGTCCGATGGGTATCCGAGTATGAGGCAACAATAAGGTTCCTATTTGGAGGGGAAGACATGGCATATAAAAATATCTTGGTTCATTTGAGTGAAAAGCGCGCCAGCGATAACGCTGTAGAAGCGGCATTGTCGATTGCGCAAAACCATGGTTCGCGTGTGATTGGCTTGTTTGCAGGCCTGCCCTATGACATGCCGCAATATATTTCTGCCCAGTTACCTGCGGAAATCGTCAATGCCTACAGAACCAATACAAAAGAACAAGCTGACAAGCTGATTGCTGTGTTCGAGAAGAAATGCGCCGATATCGATGTGAAGTGCGAATCGCGAACGGGTGATTGGAATGATCTGATTGAGCGGGTGATTTGCACACATGCACGCTACGCGGATTTGGTGGTGATCGGTCAACCCGATCCGGAAAACGATGGCGGATATACCCGTGATGCTGCCGATTACATCGTTCTGAATGCAGGTTCACCTGTATTGCTGGTTCCGACACGGACGGCGACGCACGGCTTTGGTGGCGATGTGTTGGTCGCGTGGGACGGCAGTGCGAACGCCGCACGCGCGATCCGTGACGCGATGCCGATGCTGGAAAAAGCAAAAAAGGTTAAAGTTCTGGCCGTTGATCCTAAACCGGGCAGGCACGGGCTCGGTGATCTTCCTGGCGCTGACATTGCACATCACTTGTCGACCCACGGTGTTGTTGCCGAGGCTGATCACGTCACGTCGGGTAACATAGATATCGGAGATGTATTGCTTAATGAAGCGGCTGACATGGGCGCTGATTTGATCATATCTGGTGGTTATGGGCATTCGCGCCTGGGTGAGCTTATTCTTGGCGGTGTGACAGACACGCTGATGAAGAAAATGACCGTTCCGGTATTGATGTCACACTAATGTCGTTGCGGATGCGGTTCCTAGGATCGCGTCCGCCAACGCATCGCAGGGCGGTGTGTTGGCTCTAAGGCCGCGCGCCAAAACCACGTCCAGTGAGTCAATTTCTGGCAACCCGTCGGCTTTTCCAAGCCGTGTAAAGCCCTTGGGGGCTGCAGATTGAACAACGGCAGCAATCGCCAAGTCGGCTTCTACGATCGACATCATACCAAGCTGGCTCAGGCTCGAATACGCGGCCCGATATGTGATCTCGGCATTTTCCAATGCGGCGATGACAACATCGCGGGCACGGCTGCCGGGCTCAAACAAAGCGACGGGCAGGGGCGAGCGGGCGAGTGCCTGACGTTCGGGCGATGAAATCCATACCATGGGCTCTCGTCGGATCAGCTCCCCTTCAACGCCCTTGGTTTCGGTAATGATCGCAAGATCAATATCGCCCGCCCAAAGTTGCGGCACGAGCGCTGTTGTCTGCGCACAGATCACCGTCAATTCGACTTTTGGGAAAACCGCGCCGAACCGCCGCAACACGGGCGGCAGGATCGATGAAATATAATCATCAGGGGCCGCGATGGTCACGGACCCCGAAACATCAGGACGGCGGATGGCTTCAACCGCTTCGTCATGAAGTCGCAGCATGCGCCGCGCATAGGTTAGTAATTCTTCACCCGCATTGGTAAGGGTGACATTACGCGTATCACGCTTGAACAAATCACATTCCAAACGTTCTTCGAGTTTGGCGATCTGCATTGACACGGTCGCCGGTGATTTATGCACAACACTGGCGGCTTTGGTGAAGCTGAGTGTATCGACAGCCGCGATAAAGGTTCGCAAAAGGGTGTGATCTAAGTTCATTTAATTAATCAGTTATTCTATATAATATGACTATACTATATTGTTTATATAATTCATAAAAGTGCGCCATGCTGTTGATGGTTTTAATCAGCAGGTGCCGCATGGATCGTTTAACACAGGGAATTTTCGGCTTAACAGCAGCCCAAATGATTTTGGGTACGCTGGGCGTGTGTTTGCTTGAAAGCGGTGTCGATTCTGTTTCTGCCGTTTATTATCGCTGTGTCATCGGTGGTTTGGTTTTACTGGCGTACTGCGCCTGGCGGCATGATTTGGTGTCGTTATGGGAACTGCCAAAACGTGAAATAGGCCTGGCGATACTCAGCGCCGTGTTGATGATTACAAACTGGGTTTTATTTTTCGAAGGTATCCGCCTGACCAGTATTGCCGTCGCAACCATCGTGTTTCACGTGCAACCCTTCTTTGTCGTCTTGTTGGGCGCGGCGCTCCTGCGCGAGAGAATACCCTTGATCATTTTTGCATGGATCGGATTGGCCTTGATCGGACTGATCTTTGCAACGGGGATATCCGCAGGCGATCTTGGCGCTGCATCTGACTATACCCTTGGTCTTCTTGTCACCATCAGTGCGGCTTTGTCATATGCGCTGGTAACGATCATCGCCAAGGGTTTGGTGCATACCAAGCCACATCAATTGACACTCATCCAATGCATAGTTGGAGCGTTGGCATTAGGCTTTATCGCGCCGGGTGAAGCATCATCATATGAATATCAACAATGGGGATGGTTGTTGGTGATGGGGGTTGTTCACACGGGCGGCGTTTATATCTTGCTTTATGGATCGTTGCCCAAACTTACGACGCCGCTGATTGCTGTATTGTTGTTTGTTTATCCTGCGAGTGCTGTCATCGTGGATGCGTTTTTCTACGATCATCATATCAACTTGCTTCAGGTCGCTGGCTTGGCGACGATTATTCTGGCGAGCTTGGGCGTCACGTTGAAATGGGGACAGCGAACGATTGTCTGATTAACGCCGATCATCCGCGCGGGGATCGAGGGCATCCTGCAGGCCATCGCCGATAAAGTTGAACGCAATTACGGTCACGAAGATCAGCATGCCGGGAAAGAACGCGAGGCCCGGGGACTCCCAAATCGTTTCCTGTGCACCTGTCAGCAAATTACCCCAACTGGGGAGTGGCGGCTGAATCCCCAATCCCAAGAAACTAAGAACGGACTCTAACAAGATCACATTGCCGACCGACAACGTCGTCGCCACGATGATTGGTGACATCAGGTTCGGCAGGATATGCACGGTCATAATCCGAAATGCGGTGGCGCCTTGTGCCTGGGCCGCCATCACAAACGGGCGGGTTTTGATAGACAGCGTCGATGCCCGCACCAAACGCGCCACCGTGGTCCATCCAGCCAGGGCCACAATGACAATGATGCGGTACAAACTGACGTCTTCGGAACTGACGATGCTTTCAGGGATACCAAGTTTGTTCAGATCAATCGCCGCCAACACGATCAGCAATGGCAACAACGGGAGGGCAATGACACCGTCTGTCACGCGCATCACAAACGCATCCGTTCGCCCACCAACGTATCCTGAAATGATACCGATGGTGGTCCCAATGACGGCTGCTGCGATAGTCGCGGTTAGCCCCACCATCAAGGATACTTGGCCGCCATACATCAGCCGGACCAAAATATCCCGGCCCAATTCATCGGTGCCAAGCAGGTGTTGTGAAGTCGGCGGACTGTATCGGGCAAATAGGTCAACCGCGTCGGCATCGATCCCCAGCAATGCCTCAACCAAGGACGCGGACATCGCGAATAGGATCAGTAGGCCCAGGATCACGGCGCTCAATACTGCAAGGCGATGGCGCAGGAACCGTCTTAGGACTTGTCCCTTGGCGGCCGGTGCCATTGTGGTCCCGATCATCGTCATTGGTCCATATCCGTATAATTGATGCGCGGATCAAGGCTGGCATAGGCAATATCTGCGAGCAGGCTGCCGATAAGTGTCAGCGCCGTCGCTAATAACAATCCGACCAAGGCCAAGTTGTAGTCATTCCCCATGATCGCATCGAAGATCAATTTGCCCATCCCCGGATAGGCAAATACCGTTTCTGTAATCAGGGCACCCGAAAACAAGACACCTAAATCCAACGCCAAGATCGTAACAACCGGGATCAGCGCGTTACGAAGCGCATGATGCAGCACCACACGATTTTCGCTCAGCCCCTTGGCGCGCGCCGTACGAATGTAATCCTGGCGCAATGTTTCGATCATCGATGCCCGCATAAAACGGGTATGCCCGCCAATACCTGCGATGGTTAGCGCGGCAACAGGCAGGATCAGGAATTTGATACTTTCCCACATGCCGCTTGCACCCCCCGCGTCCGCCGTACCACCTG
>DGNZ01000144.1 GCA_002389175.1 Rhodospirillaceae bacterium UBA4479
GACGTGTTCACGAGGTGGTTATGACAACGAAAAACGATTTTGAGGCTGATGACTGGAAACTCATCGCCTCGGCACCGATCATTGCAGCGGCTGTGATCTCTGCGTCTGACGATGTCGGGGATGATCGCGATTCCGAAGATGAAGAAATTAATGCATTCAAAGTTGCGCTCGAAAAGTTCGAGAGCAGATACGCCAAGAGTGCGCTCGTTTCTGATGTCCTCTCATATATAAAAGCAGAAGGCACTGAAGAGTTCGAAGTGCTTTTTTCCGCGCTAAGTGCGGCGGCATCTCATGAGTCGCCACTCGAAGATCGCGTGAAATCTATCGGACAAGCTGGCGAGATCGTCGACCGAATAGCCGATAAAAAAGAAGCCAAGCTTTACAAGAATTTCATTGTGGATGCTGCGACGGCAGTGGCGACCGCATCCAAAAAGGGCTTTTTTGTGTTCTCAAGCAGCATCAGTAAAAAAGAAGATTTCTATCTTCGGCAAATTCAAAGCGTGCTTGGTGTCTGATTGATATGAGCGGACATGAGAGTTTTACCGATGAAGAATGGGCCGAAATTCGTCGATTTCCAGTTCTCGTCGCAGCACTGATTTCTGCTGTTGATTATAGCTCTCTATCTGAATTCAAAGAGTTCAATGCCTTTGCAACGTTCATTCACAAGGCAGGTGCTAAACGAAAAAAATCTCCCCTGATTGCAGAACTTTTAAAAGATACAATCGATGTGAACGTCGAAACTTTTGTCGATCACTGTAATCATGTTGCCGCTTCATTGAGCGGCGACAAACCGATTGAGGCCGCACTTAATCACGCCAGAGATATTGGCATTCTGATTGATGAACGCTTACCCAAAAATGTCGCTGGGACCTATAAGGGTTTTATAATGGAGGTCGCCGTCGTCGTCGCACGGGCCCATAAGGAGAGCATGCTGCCGTTCGCCAGTTCGATCAGTAAGGTTGAGGATTATCACATTCGACGACTGGGCCAGGCGATTAGGGTCTAAAGCGCGCGTCTAATCTTCATCCTCATAGGTTGGTTTAGGTAAACCAACTGCGCCGCGCTTATCCGTGTTTTCAAAATTTGTCCCGCGCATATCAGCATCCGTGAAGTTGGCGTCCGTCAGCAAAGATCCCCGAAAATCTGCATCGCGCAAATCGGCCTCGGTAAAATCGCAATTGCTGAAGTCCGCATTTCTGAGGGTCGCCCCATTCAACAATGCACCACGTAGTTTTGCATGATCCAAATTGGCCCGCCATTCACCACCCCCAGCACGCGACGAAACCATGACGTCACTTAGGTCAACGGCCACTAAATTTGCGCCCGAGAGATTAGCCCGTGTAAATTTTGACCCACGTAAATCCGCGCGAGATAGATTCGCACCGCGCAGATCAGCATATGAAAAATCAGACATCAGGCATTCCGATTTTGACAGATTGATCCCCTTCAAGGTCGCCAGCGAAAAATCAGCCGCTGACAAGTTGACACCCGCTATCACCTGATTGGTCAGGTCCATCTTCGCAAAGACAGCACGTGTCCCTTTTTTCCCATTGGTCCGAACCCAATCGACGTGTTTCGACAACACATCCTTCATCGAGATATCGACGCTTTCCAATGACTTCGCAATTTTAGCGTCGCTTAGATCAACCTTAGAGAAATCAACATTGTCGAACATCGCACCGATCAGATCAGCACCCGACAAATCGGCCCCATCCAAGGTGGTGCTGACAAACGTCGCACCATGAAACACGGCACCCGAAAGATTGGCATCTGTAAAATCGGTCCCCTCTAGGTTACACCCCGTCAAATTCGACAACGATAGATTTGCACGAATGAACTTGCGTTCTTCAGGTTACAGTCCGTCAGGTCTGTTTGAACGACAACACTATCTGAAACCTTGGCCCCGCTAAGGTTGGCACCACGGAGTTTGGCTTGTTCCATACCTGCCGTCGGCTCGTTGTTATTCAACGGCATCAGGTCGCCCTTGTCGCCCGATTGCAAAAGCACCCCATCGCGCATGTCACAATCGATCAAGGATGCTAACGTAAGGTTCGACCCCGATAACGCAGCACCTCGCAAATCGGCACGGTCCAGATTGGCGCGGACAAATACTGTATCTCGAAGGTCGGCAGCAAATAGATTGGCATCGGATAATTTTGTTTCTTCGAACTCACAGCTTCGCATCACAGTGCCGACAAAATCTGCCCGACATAGGTCTCGGCCACTGAAATCCAAATACGATAAATCGTGCATACCCAATCTGATGCGTTCCCCACCACGTCCGCCTTTGACGAAGACTTCATGACTGTCCAACAAGATGTCGAGTTCTTGTTGCGAAAGCTTGGGGTATTCTGCACCTATTTCCGGGCGCTCTTGCGTGGCCATAATGGCATTCCAATTTACTTACATCATCGTCTTATAGATTTAGACCGTGTTACCATGATGATCGACAACACAATCGATGATCGTTAAACACCAATGCATATATTGTCAGTGTCGACGGCCACTCTAATAAACGATAAGTTTCCTCGACGTAGGTTAAACAGGACTTAATCATACCGATCATGAGTAATAATTCCGATATTCAACCCGTTCACGTCATTGGCGGCGGTCTCGCCGGATCCGAATCAGCCTGGCAACTGGCCGAAAGTGGTGTCCCTGTCATCTTACATGAAATGCGCCCAACGCGAGGCACAGACGCACATCATACCGATAGTATGGCGGAATTGGTCTGCTCAAACTCGTTCCGGTCAGATGATCATGAAACCAACGCGGTTGGTTTATTACATGAAGAAATGCGCCGGATGAACTCATTGATCATCAAATCGGCGGATATCCATAAAGTCCCCGCCGGTTCCGCGTTAGCTGTCGATCGTGACGGGTTTGCCGCCGGGGTCACTGAGGTTCTTGAGAACCATCCATTGATCACCATTGAACGTGGAGAGGTCGAAAGTCTTCCGCCCGAAGACTGGGACAGCGTGATTATCGCCACCGGGCCGTTAACATCCCCCGCTCTGGCCCAAGCCATTCGTGAGGTATCCGGCGAAGATCAATTGGCGTTCTTCGATGCCATTGCACCGATCATCTACAAAGAAAGCATCAACTTCGATATCGCGTGGTTCCAGTCGCGATACGACAAGGGCGATGGAAAAGATTATATCAACTGCCCCATGTCCCAAGAACAATATGATGCTTTCTTGGATGCCCTGATCGATGGCGAAAAAACGCAATTCAAAGAATGGGAACAGGACACCCCTTATTTCGAAGGTTGTTTACCCATCGAAGTGATGGCGGAACGCGGCCGCAAAACACTCAGTTTTGGCCCTATGAAGCCTGTCGGTTTAACGAATGCCAATGATCCAACGGTGAAGCCAAAAGCCATCGTGCAGCTGCGCCAAGACAATAAGCTTGGTACCCTATTCAATATGGTTGGGTTCCAAACCAAGCTGACGTACGGCGAACAGAAACGTATCTTTCGGATGATCCCGGGCCTAGAAAATGCCGAATTCGCGCGTCTTGGCGGCATTCACCGGAACACATTTATCAATTCACCAAAGCTGCTCGATCCGGTTTTGCGCCTAAAAGCCATTCCGCGCCTTCGTTTTGCTGGCCAAATCACAGGCTGCGAGGGATACGTTGAAAGTGCTGCAATTGGCCTGCTCGCAGGTCGCTTTGCTGCCGCCGAGCGCTTGGGCAAAGAACCTGTTTCTCCACCTGAAACAACGTCTATGGGCGCGATCCTAAACCATGTCACACTTGGTGCAGACGCAGATACGTTCCAGCCGATGAACGCTAATTTTGGCCTGTTTCCGCCATTGGACACAGATCATCTGCCGAAAAAACAACGTTTTCGCGGGCGTGACCGCAAGATGGAGATGGCCAAGCGCGGCCTCCGCGATATGGATGCGTGGATCGCTGAACAACTTCCCTCGGCAGCGGAATAGTCTTAGCTTACAGGCCGTCCCATAATTGGATAAGCGGGATCGTTATAACCCGGCGTTGATGGATGACCGGGTGAAACCAGTTTGTCCCAGAACGCTTCGTCTTTATCGTCCAACTTGCCCATATGCTCTAGCGCACCCAAATACCCTTTCCACTGTGCCATGGTCCGCGGTCCTGCCAACACGGATGACACGATGGGATTAGCAAGGACCCAGTTGACCGCCCAGTCCGCGCCGCTCATACCCTTTTTGTCCGCATGGACCTGCACCTTTTGCGCCAGTTTCAGGTTCTCAGGCCGCCATTCGGTCTGCATCATGCGCTTATCACCCACACCGGCCCGGCTGGTTTTAGAGGGTTCTGCACCGGGTTTGTATTTCCCCGTTAATACACCGCGCGCAAACGGGCTGTAGGGCACAACACCCAAACCAAAATAGTCACAAGCTGGCAAAACATCGCGTTCAGCTTCTCGGGTCATCGGATTATAATAAGGCTGGCATACGACAGGGAGTGGTACACCCAAGGAGTTCGCGATCGAGCACAACAACGTCATGCGCCAACCAAAATAATTGGAGACGCCGTAATAACGAATTTTTCCGTCACGGATCAGCTTGTCAGCGGCCATGACGCTTTCTTCAAGCGCACAATCCGTATCGTCTTTGTGGAAATACAGGATATCGATGTAATCCGTTCCGAGCCGTTTCAGGCTTTCTTCGCAACCCTGAATGATCCATTTCGCACTCAATCCACGGCGGTTCGGGTTCTTGCCCATGGGGTTATAGACTTTGGTCGCGAGGACCCAATCATCACGTTGCTTCTTAATCGCCTTACCTGTGACACGCTCAGATTCGCCAGCATTATAGGCATCAGCCGTATCGATGAAATTGATCCCGGCATCGCGCGCATGGGCGATAATTTTAACAGCATCTTTTTCCGCTGTGCGACCACCAAACATCATGGTTCCCAAGCACAAGGGTGAAACCCGTAATCCGCTGGCGCCTAATTTTCGATAATCCATGCCCGATCCTTTTGTTTCTGTGTGTTGTGGCTGACCCAATATATCGCATTTTCCAATGATAACAGCGCAATATGGTGTGATTTTAGCCCGCCTTGGAGTGTCTAGTCGTTAAGATTTCGTGTATATGAAGACGAATCGAGTCCAACGACCGATAACTCGGAGCCCCGCTTGAACGTATCGCGTCGCACTTGCCCTCGGAAGAGCAGGCCACCCCATTGGCCTGCATCGATTCTGTGCGCGATTTTGCTGACCATAGTCCTCGTTATCCCCTCTGCAATCAACGCCCAAACCCCGACCGAAGCCTTATTTCAGGCCGTCGAACTAAATGATATCGCCGCCGTCGAGCTTGCCATTGATAACGGTGCCGATTTAGCCGTGAAAAGTCCGTCTGGCATGACACCCGCCGATGTTGCTGTCGATTTGGGTCATTTCCGCATTGCGCATTTGCTTTTAGCCAAGCGAACGTCGGCTCCTCCCTCAACCCGCGTGACGGATAATGCCAAACAAGCCCTGACATCACCCCGCTCGCGGATCGCTGCTCCGCGCACATCTTCATCCCAGTCATCGTCTCAGGCTCCATCACAATTATCCAGGGTTACACCGCCGGTGAAGCCAACGCCGCCGCCCTTGATCGCACAACCGGAACCTGCGGACCCTGTGCAGGTCACGCCCCCACAATCAGTTGAGACACCTTCTGGGATTGATGCAACACCGCGTCCTGATGACGAGATCGCATCATCAACGCCCACAGAAGATGTACCAATGGCCCCGATGCCAGAGGCTGCGCCAGCAGATGATGGTGGTGTGCTTGATGGATTATGGAGCGGTATCAAAAGCGTCGCCACATTGGGCGGACTATTTGGTGGCGACGAAGAAGCCACCGCTGATGGCACCTCAGATAAATACGTCGCCCGTGACCCTAACAAGTTTAGCCCTGCCGATCGTTTCTCAAAGGGCTCAGAAGCCCCAGGTGGCGTGACCCAACGAGGATCTTCGGCAGGACGAATGGTGGATCGACTGACGGGCATCGTTGATGGCGACAAAGTTTTAGAAAATGAGTTTGGCTTACCGACAGAACCCGTCTTACCACCGAACAGATCAGCCGACGGCAATACGGATCTGGCCGAATTGACTCCGCCAGTAGCCCCTCTCGATGAATCTTTTGATACAGAAATCACGCTACCGCCTGGTGTCCTGTCGATTACTGATGATCCCCCAATCGATAATATCCAAGTACCTGGCAGTGCTGGAGACGTGACTTTGCCACCCCTGGCTGCGCCGCAGTTTGGCGATGGCATCGCAGCAGAAATTCCAGGTGTGGTGCAACCCATCGGCCCTGGGGACACTCCATCCGATGAAATCGATATCCCGGGACTGCCTGCAGGGTTCGAAATTCCAGGCCTTGCCGCACCAGCTGATGAAGTACCGGGAATTATCGCCCCTCCCGGAGATGATCTGGCTTTTGAAATTCCGGGCTTGCCCCCTGGGTTGGAGCCTTTACCCGGTTCGGACACAGGTGCCCTGCGGCGTCCGGGGGGCTTGGTCACACCCTCTGATCCCAATGTCTTGCCGCCCCCTGCATCTGGATCATTGCAAGAACGGCTCGCCCGTATTGATTCGATCTTGAACAGGGAACCGGAACAGTCGGCGCGTGGACGCGCGCGCCTTAACCCAAGAGGCACGGATCCAATCACACGACAGCCCCGCCCTGCGCCGGGCAGCCCCAATGATGGCCTCAGAACAGGCCCCTTGGGCACGCCGAATTCCGTCATTGTCCGCGATCCAGAAGCCATCCTTCGTGGTGCCCGTGAGCGTGCCGCCGTGAGCATGGGCAGAAGTCCGAATACAGAAGTTAGCGGCCTTGCTGCCAAAGCGCGCGTGCCGAAAAAGCCCATCCCGTCGGGCCACCAACTCCAACCATCTACTGATGGGATCACCGTTCGCCAAGCGCCAAGCACCCGATTTATTGATCGACTGGCCCAAATATCGCGACATCCGTATCCCAAAGATGACATTCATGGATTACCGCTCGCCAATAAAACGCCCAAAGGAACAACACCGTCTCGGAAAGACATCAAAGTCGAGGATGTTTACGATCAAGGAAAAGAAAAAGCCGACGATCGCATCTATAAGTTGGCCCGGTTCTTTAGGGGCAACCAAGAAGAAGTATCTGGGATGCAACCACCTGAGCGGATGACTGTAGAGGCTGAGCCCCTGCCCCGTGTCATCGATAATATGATTCCGGAAAACGACCCAGCGCGGAATCGGGTAGTTGATGATTCTGCTCTGGATCTGAGTGGCGTCGAACGAACGGCACCTAACCTTCGCCAAGAACGTCCCGTGACCCGCGCACCGAGTGACTCGCTTGACCCGAACTTCATGGATCGTCTCACGACGGTTCTGCAACCGCGTGATCAACCATCGGCTACTGCGACGAAGCCTGTACCACCAGGGCAAATAGGCTTGAACGAATTGGACCTGCAACCTGGTCAGCTCGTCCCTATTCCCAAACCTGACCTGCCTGACCCTTGGACAATGACAGTTGAAAAAACGGATCAGGCCGGTGATTCTACAACCCTGGGCGTGACGGCGATTTCTCCCACAGACGGCTCTATCATTACGGGCGAAGATGACGTGGTTAACCAGATGGTCGGACGCATTCGCGAGTTACTTGTGGGTCCAAGAGAGACTGCTGACGGCACATCAATCGGCAATCTTGACGAAAGCGAACGTCAAAGCACGGCGGAAAAACTGTTATCTGAAGCCTTACGGGACGGGACACCTGCTGCCCTACCCGATGCGGGGGCATGGCAAGTCACAGAAGTTGAAGCCCGTAACGCACTGCCGGGCGTGCCGCCAAAATCCCGTCCTGGTGCGTTGACCCGCACCTCATTGGAAAACATTATCCTGAGCCTGGGTGAGTCTGTGACCCTGGAAAACACATTGCCCCCACAACAAGGGGGCGTGGATCCATTAAATGAATGCGTCAAAAAGAATCGCGGCACGACGCTGTTCTGCGTGGAGCCGATTGATTGGCCACAGGATCTTCGGGCAACATTCTTGATCCCGACCATTTTGTATACAGGTCCGATGGCCATAACCCGATATGATCAGGGACAGCCTTCGCGCTTCCATACGCTTTTCGATTCGAATGAATTTGAAAAAGTTGTCGCCTATTATCAATCACGATATGGCGAACCCACAGAGATTTGGAAACGTTCAATTGCCCCGCTCGCCCAACCACGCACTGATAACCCAACCGTGACGTGGCGTAGCCGAGATACATCAAGCAACGTCATTTCTGTATTGGAAATACGGAAATTCGATGACACCCGTGGTGGTTTCCCCGATACCAATCGTGGCGCTGCGATGTTGTATCAATTGAACGCGCCGACCATATTCCCACAAGTGTCATCGCACGAATTGATGCGCCTACGCCGCATCCCTCGTTAATCAATCTAAGGCCGACCGACCAACGATCGCCAAAACATTGTGACGTGACGCGAGACACCCGGTGTCCGGGCCGCAAATAATCCAGGGTCACCACCTAATGACTGCAATCGTTTCAGATACAAGGCTGCAAGGCTGAGCGGAAGCAACGCAGGCACGGCTGAGCGCGGCAATGCTTTAGACGTTATTCTGGCAGCATCAAGGTGTTGTGCCGCACGTGCCAGCATCGGCTGTGTGATCAACGAAACGTCCGGGTTCGTCGGCCATTGCAGTGGTGTTTCTGGATCAAGTCCGGCATCTCGGCATAAATTGGTAGGCAATGTGACCCGCCCTGTTGATGACATATACGGTATTGCCCGCACCAAACCGATCAACGCAATCGCTATCCCGGCATCCTTGGCGCATACCTCGGATTCTGGTCCATCCACACCCAAGATACCAAAAGCCAGTTTGATCAGGCTTGATGACGTCCCCTCGGCATATCCGATAACGGCGTCCAAGTCTTTGGGGGGAATATCATCAAGATCGGTTTCGCGCGTATCGATGATTTCGTTTAAGTACGCTGCCGATAACCCATGCATTTTCACCGCCCCTGCCAAGGCTTCGGCGACATAGTGGGATGGTGGCGCACCGTCTACCATTTGCGGGACTGCATCTCGCCAAAACTGTAATCGCATACGGCCGATTAATGGCTCGGATACGGTTTCGCGAATTTTCGAAAGCTCTAGATTGAATGCATACAGCGCAAACAAATCTTCGCGGTAATCCGCAGGCGCGAACAGGACGCTCAGGAACCGATCATTATCGTGTTCCCGGACGTATTTAGCGCAATCTGATAACGGTGCTGGCGACATCTTTCGACAAAAACCTCAATGAATACTGGACTCTCAGGCTAGGAGACTTATATGGGGTGCGAGGGTTTGGTGAAACCCTGTCGTCTTGGGAGCATAATAACAATGTTTTCGTCAGTTCGATGGTTCAGCCAAACTCTAAGCGCTATTAAGTTAAACAATTCAGATTTTGAAAGGGAGCAATATGGCTTTCGAACTTCCGGCACTTCCGTACGCGAAAGATGCCCTCGAGCCTCACATGTCAGCTAACACTTTTAGCTTTCACCACGAAAAGCATCACAACACATATGTTGTGAACTTGAATGGCTTAGTCGAAGGAACGGACCTCGAAGGCAAAAGCCTCGAAGAGATCGTTTCTGCAACGGCTGGCAACCCAGACAAAGCTGGCGTTTTCAATAACGCGGCACAAGTTTGGAACCACACGTTTTTCTGGCATTCCATGAAGCCAAGCGGCGGCGGCGCACCATCCGGTGATCTGGCTGCAAAAATCGATGCTGACTTCGGCAGCTTCGATGCGTTCAAGGATGCTTTCAAAGCAGCAGGCGCGACGCAGTTCGGCTCCGGCTGGGCATGGTTGGTCGTCGGTGACGGCGGCAAACTCGAAGTTGTGAAAACCCCAAATGCTGAAACCCCATTGACCCAGGGCAAAACACCATTGTTGACCTGTGACGTTTGGGAACACGCATACTACCTCGATTACCAGAACCGTCGCCCAGACTTCTTGGCGTCGTTCTTGGATAACTTGGCTAACTGGGATTTCGCTGCCGAGAATTTGGCAAACGCGTAATTCAGATCAGTTGATCAAATTTAAAGGGGCGTCCTTCGGGGCGCCCTTTTTTATTGCGCTAATCGACGGCGATTAAGGCCGCAGCCACCCGGCGCTCTTCGGCAATTAAGACGTTAAACGTACGGCACGCAGCCCCTGTGTCCATCCATTCCATGACCAGTCCAAATTCTTTAAGTGCCTTGCGGAGGTCTAGTGGAATGCGGCCAAACTTTGGTCCCGCGCCGATGAGCACGATATCAAAGTCATCGGCCTGGTCCGTAATCGCAGACAGGTTTTCAATGGTGATATCTTCGGCAGATTGAACAGCCCACGGCGATGTTTCTTCTGGAAAAACGATAACACTGCCTTCAAACACAACGGTCGTTATCGTGAACCGACCGTTGCCGTATTTTTGCACCAACTGGCGTCCTTCGGGGACAACCGGGTCCATATCAATCGGCATGGGATTAGGGGCGATCCGCCTGGGACTGTGGGCCGTCTTCGTTAGTTCCATCCAAGTTGCCGCGCGCGCGTTCGTCCAACCCAAGATACAACAAGATCGGCACAGCCACACAAATCGATGAATACGTACCGATCACGACGCCAAAGATCATGGCGAAACTAAAGTCACGAATAACCTCGCCGCCTAAGAAGAACAAAGAGGCAAGCGCAATCAATGTCGTCACCGAAGTCATCAACGTCCGCGATAGCGTCCGATTAATGGCAAAGTTCAGGAGTTCCGGAAGATCCATTGTCTTGTATTTCCGGAGCTTTTCACGCACCCGGTCAAACACAACAACGGTATCGTTGATCGAATACCCCGCAATGGTCAGGACTGCAGCAACCGTCGACAAATTGAACTCGAGACCAAGAAGTGCGAAAACACCAATGGTCACGATGATATCGTGCATGAGCGCGATGATCGCACCAACACCAAATTGCCATTCAAAACGGAACCAAATGTAAACCAAGATCGCCGCCATCGCCAATCCGACGGCCAAGATACCATCTTGAAGCAATTCCTGAGAAACTTTGGGGCCCACAAATTCGGTACGGCGATATTCAACTTCGGTGCCCATGGTTTTTTGGACCAATTCGACTGCACGGTTTTGCGCGTCGCCATCACCATCTTGGCGTTGAATTCGAATCAACACATCCGTCGGCAGGCCAAATTCCTGGAGGGAGACTTCACCCAGACCCAGCGCCGAAAGTTGATCCCGCATTGCCCCGATATCCGCAGGACCTTCGGTACGGACTTCGATCAGAATACCGCCCTTAAAGTCGATACCGAAATTCAAGCCCTTGGTCAGGACCATTCCAATCGATGCAATAATCAAGAAAGCTGAAAAAGCGAAGAACAAAACGCGTTTCGATATGAATGAGATATCCACGTCATGTGGGACCAGATTGAGCGCTTTCATAATCGTCTCCTCAAACCGGCAATGAGTCGGGACGCTTCGAGCGAAGCCACGTCACGACAAACAAACGCGTGAGCATAATCGCAGTGAACATCGATGTGATGATCCCTATCGACAGAGTCACGGCAAACCCACGAACAGGCCCTGAGCCAAAGGCATAGAGCAAGATAGCTGCAATAAGCGTCGTCACGTTGGCATCGATGATGGTCGTGAACGCACGACTGTAACCCGCATCAATGGCCGAGATTGGTGTACGCCCGGCGCGGGCTTCTTCGCGGATACGCTCAAAAATCAGCACGTTCGCATCAACCGCCATACCAATGGTCAGGACGATCCCTGCAATCCCCGGCAATGTCAGGGTTGCCTGAAGTACGGATAGCGCGCCCAAGATCAATATCACATTCATCAACAGCGCGATGTCGGCATAGAGACCAAATCGACCGTAAGCGATGGCCATAAATATCAAAACGGCGACAAGGCCGACCACACTGGCGAATTCGCCTGCGGCCACAGCATCTGCGCCCATACCTGGCCCTACGGTGCGCTCTTCTAAGAATGAAATCGGGGCTGGTAATGCGCCTGCACGTAACAGCAATGCCAGATCGCTGGTTTCTTGAACCGAGAACCGGCCAGAAATTTGCCCCGTACCACCCAGGATGGGTTCCTGAATAACAGGTGCCGAAATAATTTCATCATCCAATACGATGGCAAACGGCCGCCCCACGTTATTCGTTGATACTTCACCGAAACGACGTGCGCCCGCTGTATCAAATCGGAAAGTCACGACAGGCTGATTGGTGCGTCCATCAAAACTTGGTTGCGAATCAACAAGGTTCTGACCGCTGACATCGACTCTTTTGCGCACCAGCATGAAGTCAGGCTGTCCTGGCCCCCGTGCATTCGGTGCCATCTGTAAGACTTCAGAGCCCGGTGGTACGCGCCCTGCCAATGCTTCTTGTAATGGGTTATCAACGTCGACCATCTGGAACGACAGGTTAGCTGTCTTCCCGATCAAGTCTTTGACGCGCTGCGGATCTTCAACACCGGGCATTTGTAGGATAATGCGGTTTTGACCCTGCTGTTGGATCGTCGGTTCGCGAACACCTGTTTCATCGATCCGGCGGCGAATAATTTCGATGGATTGTTGAACCGCTGCCGCACGACGTGCCGCCATAATGGGTTCTGGCAATTCAATGGTCAGACGATCACCGCTTTGAGAAACACGCGCTTCAAGATCAAGCTGGCGTAAAAGTTCCAACGCACGGTCTTGGTCTGCTTCTTGTGGAATGTTCACGCCCATGTTGTTGGCGGATTTACCTAGCGAACGATAACGGATGCGGGCTTCACGCAATTCAGCGCGTGCTGTATCAACCAATGATTCCAGATATTCGTCGATAACCTTTTGGACTTCAACTTCGATCAACAGGTGTGACCCACCGCGCAAATCAAGACCAAGGTTCACCTGCTGATTCGGCAACCCGTCAGGCACCCCGGATAACAGGTCTTCATCAACGAAGTTCGGAACGGCGTAGGCCAAACCGATAAAACAAATCAGTGCGACGAGCACTTTTTTCCATGTGGGGTAGTTGACCATTTAGAGCGTTCCGACTGGGACCGAACGACGGGGCTTAATCAGCCCTTGTCGCCGTCCTTTTTTTGAGGTTCCTGAGCGTCGTCAGAAGTGGGTTGATCCGCTTCGTTGTCCGCTTTCGGCTCGTCTTTTGGTGCTTCTACTGCAGCAGGGGCTGGTTTCGCCCCGCCACCGAATAAACCACCGAACAACCCGCCAGATTTCTGAGAGTCGTTAGCTGCGGTTCCAGCAACAGGCTCAGTCCGGTTGACGACAGCAGATATCGTGCCGCGCTGAACCTTCACCTTCACGTCTTTGGCGATTTCGACGGTGAGTTCGGTTTCATTATCAACCTTAGTCACGGTGCCCATGATCCCACCACCGGTGATGACTTTGTCACCACGGCGAACGGCATCAAGCATTTCTCTGTGCTGCTTCATTTTCTTCTGTTGAGGTCTGATCAACAGGAAATAAAACACGACAAAAATAAGGATGAGTGGGAGGAAAGCTTGAAATGCGCCCCCTGCACCTGCAGCACCCGCTGTTTGTGCATAAGCTTCGGAAATGAACATGTAGTGAACTCCTTGCGAATGAGCCTTCTATGGATTGTCGCTTTTTAAGCTAAAATCGGGGCTCTCAAAAGCTTGCGGACTATACCGACAGTGCCCGGAGTTGCAATAGCTTGTGACATGTAAAAATTGTCACGAAATGCAAAGAGTTATGGGACCACGCATGATTGACGTCTCAGTTCAGCCCGACTAGGTTTCGCGGCAAACCAGAACGAGACAATTATGACAGATCAAGAAACCAAAGACCTCCTTCACCGCATTGCAGACGCACTGGACAGATTGGCACCCGCACCGCCACCTGAACCCGATGTCCATGCCGCTGATGCCTTTATCTGGCACGCCCTGCGCGGCGGCCTAGAGCCTGTGGCGACCGTGAACAAGGTTGATATTGGGCTTTTGAAGGGAATCGATCGTCAACAAGATCAGCTATATGACAACACCCGGCGCTTCACCGAGGGTTTTGCAGCGAATAACGCACTTCTTTGGGGCGCACGTGGCACAGGTAAATCCTCATTGGTCAAAGCTGTGCATGCCCGAATTAACGAAGAAAGTCCCGGCGCGCTTGCGTTGATCGAAATTCACCGCGAAGACATCCCCTCCCTACCCGTGCTGTTGGCACGGATCCGGAACGAGGATCGCCGCTGCCTGATATACTGCGATGATTTATCTTTCGATGGTCAGGATGATGCGTATAAATCACTCAAAGCCGTGTTGGATGGTGGCGTCGAAGGACGCCCCGAAAACGTGATTTTCTATGCGACGTCGAACCGACGTCATTTGATGCCGCGCGATATGATCGAAAATGAACGTTCGAGCGCTATTAACCCGTCAGAAGCGACCGAGGAAAAAGTCTCGCTGTCTGATCGATTTGGCCTGTGGCTTGGGTTCCATAATGTAGACCAGCCCACGTACTTTGCCATTATCGAGGGATACGCCAAACATTACGGTTTAGATGATCCATCCATCGACCTGAAAGCCGAAGCATTGGAATGGTCGGTCACGCGCGGTGCGCGATCAGGTCGTGTCGCTTGGCAATTCATCCAGGATTTGGCCGGGCGATTGGGTAAATCGCTCACCTAAGAGATACATCTCAATAATTAACCTAAAAATAATTAAGTCATTGTTTTTAAAGAGATATTATGAAAATGGGTTTGTTTCGCAAAAACACCCACTAATTCTACACAATAAGCGGCGTTAAATCACCCGAACGAAATACATCGCCATCCCGAACACCATAATCGCACCGAGCACAGCATTGACGGCCCGATGAAAGGTATCACGCTTTATATCATCGCTCTGGCGCCGCAATTGGGCATCACGGTTTTCAAACTGGCGATTGTCCAATTGACGAGAATACATCTGCACCACGTGTGTGCAGCTACGTTCATGGGGATCGCCGTATTCGTCGAAAATCTCGGCCCGCAGAGATATCACAAGGCCCAGCAAGCCGACCAATCCGACACCGAACCAACCAAAGTAAGACTTAGCCATGACAATGGCGAACGCAATTACGAACGCCATAAAGACGATCGCAACGCGTTGTGATCTCAGGAGACCCATGATGCTCATGCCCGAATCATATCATGGGTTTTAAAAAATCGGATAAAAAAATGAGGTACTCAGCGTGTACTGCTGGATATTATCCGGTGCCAGATAGGTACGTACGCGGGTCCTTGGGGCGACGGCCCTTGCGAATTTCAAAATGAAGTTGTGGTTGCGCGACGGTCCCGGTCGAGCCCACCGTTGAAATCTTTTGGCCGCGTTTCACCTTTTGGCCCCGCTGCACCAATAGCGCATCGTTGTGGGCATAGGCGGTTACATAGCCCCCGGCATGTTTGATCAGCAGTAAATTACCAAAGCCCCTGATTTCATTGCCCGCATAGGCAACAACCCCGTTTTCCGCCGCACGGACCGGGGTGCCCTTTGGTGCACGAATGTTGATACCGTCGTTACGCAATCCGCCATCCTTGGCCCCAAAGTTAGAAACCACGCGCCCCTTGAGCGGCCACGTAAACCCTTTACCCGTGCGCGGCGGTGGCGCTGAAACACGGCTGCCCGGTACGGATGGTTTCTTGGGCGGTAGTGCTGCAACTTTTCCGCCCCCAACAGGCACTTTAGTGGGGATGGCAACGGGTGGTTTCGCGGGCTGTGGCGCTGGTGTTGGCACACGTGCGGTTTGTTGTGGTGGTGGCGAAGAAGGCGTCGAATTAACTACAGTTTTTTTAGGAATGCTTGTCGGGGATACCACCTGGTTTGACGTTTCCGGGGCCGGAATTGATAAAATAGAGCCTAATTTAATCGTATACGGCGGTTGGCTATCGTTCAGGCGCGCCAATTCATACAGGCCCACATCATAACGTTGGGCGATGTTATAAAGCGTATCACCCTGCTGTACCCGATGTTGCCGCCCACGCGGCAATTCAATTCGTTGACCCACCCGCAACAAATACGGCGGCGACAATTTGTTGGCGCGAATGATGGCCGATACCGGAAGCCTATGACGACGCGACAGCGCATAAACCGTATCGCCTTTGCCTACAGTCACGGCACTGGCAGCCACAAAAGCCGCATCATTGCCCTGGTTCGATTGCACACGGGTGACGTTGCCAGAGCCAGACGACTGGACTCTTGGCCCGACCCGGGGCTGATCCTGGGCTGGGATCTGAATGCCACCGCATGACGTCAGCAATAGGATCACGACCAGTGAGGTTAAGGAACGAGACTTCATCCCCCCTCCTCGTCGCTGATCAATGGCACAAAGCGCACTTCGCCCAATTCCTCGGTCACGATGTCATCTTCGTGCTTAGTAATCTTCAATAGTTCTTGGGTGCGTTCGTCCAAACCCACGGGGACAATCATGATCCCACCGACATCCAATTGATCGAGCAACACTTCCGGCACATCGATGGCCGCTGCGGTAACGATAATGCGCGAGAACGGCGCTTGTTCTTTCCAACCCATGGAACCGTCGCCAAATCGCGCAACGACGTTGGTCAATCCGAGTTGCCGAAAACGCTCTTCGGCCTTAGCCAATAACGGCTTATGGCGTTCCAGTGAATACACCCGACGGCATAGCTTGGATAAAATGGATGTCTGATACCCAGACCCCGTGCCGATTTCCAATACCTTTTGGCGATCATCAAGTTGAAGCGCCTCGGTCATCAGGGCGACGACGGTCGGTTGCGAGATCGTCTGATGCAGACCAATCGGGAGTGATGAATTTTCAAACGCCCGGTCTTGAAAGGCTTCGGGCACAAAAAATGTGCGCGGAATATCATGGATGGCGTTCAGAACGTTTTCAGAAAAACGGCCGTCAGCAGCCAATTGCGCGCGAAGTGTATCAGCGGTCGGCAACGACAGCATCACCCCAAGCCATCCTTTAACTTCTTCAGCGTGCCCCGGTGTGTAAGGTCTAGCGCCAATGGCGTGACCGAGACTTGATTAGAATTCACAGCGTTCAGGTCACTGCCGCGCATATATTTGTCTTCGTCGCGTTGCGGACCAATCCAAAAATAATCGTCGCCGCGTGGGTCCGTGCCCTTGGTCAAAGCACCACCGATCTTGCGACGGCCTTGGGCGCATACTTCGATGCCTTCGACTTTGGTCGACAAGACGTCCGGGAAATTCACATTGATGAAGATACCGCTGGGCCAACCCTGCTTGATAAGCTTTTTCAACACGATGGGTGTCCACTTGCGTGCCGTGGCCCACTTAACGGTATGGCGGTCCTGATACACTTGGCTGAGCGCGACAGAGGGTATGCCCAACAAGGCCCCTTCCATGGCTGCTGCGACGGTGCCGGAATACGTGACATCCTCGCCCAAATTGCCGCCACGATTGATCCCAGACAGCACCAGATCAGGGCGCTTGTCGGTCATGATCTGGCTGACGGCTAACAAAACCGCATCAGTCGGCGTGCCATCAACGGCGTATTTGTGATCTGAGACATGTCGGATACGCAATGGACGACGCAAGGTTAGCGAATGGCTGGTCGCTGATTGTTCAGTTTCCGGGGCACATACCCATAATTCACCAACATGCGGGCGTATCGCGTCTTCGAGGGCTTTGAGCCCCGGCGCATGGATGCCGTCGTCGTTAGATAATAACACGCGCGCTTTTTTAAGGTTCATCATCCGTTCAGGCATCCGCCTTCAAGACTTCGAGGCCACCCATATAAGGCCGCAACACATCAGGAATCACGACCGATCCATCGGCTTGTTGGTAGTTTTCCAGCACTGCAATCAACGTCCGGCCCACGGCCAAACCAGAACCATTAAGGGTATGCACGAACTGCGTGCCCTTCTCGCCCGCGACTTTGTAGCGCGCATTCATCCGCCGGGCCTGATACTCGCCACATACGGAACAGCTTGAGATTTCGCGGTAATTGTCCTGGGCTGGCAACCAGACTTCGATGTCGTATGTTTTACGCGCACCTGCACCCATATCGCCCGTACACAACACAATGGTGCGGAACGGCAGCCCCAGCTTGACCAAAATATCTTCGGCGCATGATGTCATACGCTCCAATTCGTCCATGGACTCTTCTGGTTTGGTCACAGACACCATTTCAACCTTGGTGAATTGGTGTTGGCGGATCATGCCACGGGTATCTCTGCCTGCCGCCCCCGCTTCGGATCGGAAACACCATGTCATCGCGGTAAAGCGTCGGGGAAGATAACTTTCTTCGACCGTTAGCTCGGCCACAATATTTGTCAGTGGCACCTCAGCCGTTGGGATCAGCCAATACCCGTCGGTGGTCCGGAACAGGTCATCCCCAAATTTTGGCAACTGTCCCGTGCCGAACATGGTGGCGTCGTTAACCAGTGCGGGCGGATTGGTCTCAACATATCCAAATTCATTCACGTTGTGATCCAGCATGAACGCACCCAGGGCACGTTCCAGGCGCGCCAAGCCACCCGACAACAACACAAAACGCGATCCCGCGATTTTGGCTGCCGTCTGG